>VBAU01000160.1 GCA_005883855.1 Bacteroidota bacterium | reverse complement strand
GATCCGGACATAAACGCGATTTATGTCGCTACTCCACCTTCGTCACATGAGGAGTACACAATAGCGGCAATTCACGCTGGTAAACCTGTCTATGTAGAAAAGCCGATGTCGGTCGATGGCGCTTCTGCTCGCCGAATGACCAATTGTGCATCTGAAAAAAATATAAAATTATGTGTCGCGCATTATCGGCGGGCGCAACCCTTTTTCAAAAAAGTAAAGCAATTGTTGGACGAAAGGGCGATTGGTTACATAAGATTTGTCAAATCAGAAATATATAAAAGAAGTCTCACCGATGAAGAAATCGCCGTTCCCAAAGCTGCATGGCGAGTTGATCCGTCTGTCGCAGGTGGAGGTTTATTTCATGATCTCTCGCCACACCAGCTCGGATTAATGTATTTCTTCTTTGGCCGTCCAAAGAAAGTGTCCGGTATGTCATTTAACCAGGCAGCGTCATACAAAGCTGATGATATTGTAGCAGGAAATATATTGTTTGACGATGGAGTTTTATTCAACGGTATTTGGTGCTTCAATGTTGCCGACGCAGATGAGAAAGACAATTGTGAAATTTTTGGTGACAGAGGAAAAATCAGCTTTAGTTTTTTTGACCAGCGGCAACTTGATCTAACAACAAACGGCGAGCGTAAATCCTTTAGTTTTGATTTGCTTGAACATGTGCAGCAACCAATGATCGAAAAGGTGGTTGAATATTTCTTAGATCAAGGTCCTAATCCCTGCACTCCTGATGAAGGAACCACTGTGATGCAGCTGATTGACGATTTCACCAGGAAATAAATCAAAAACAATCCATGATAGTTAGACAGGCGAAACTGAATGACATTCCGCAAATGCAAATTGTCAGGAATTCTGTGAAGGAAAACGCATTGTCTAACCCGGGTCTTGTTACATACGAAGACTACGAGAACTATTTGTTGAAGCGGGGAAGGGGATGGGCTTGCGAAATTGAAAATCGCATTGTCGCGTTTGCAATTGTAGACATAGTTGACAAGAATGTCTGGGCACTATTTGTCGACCCTGCATTTGAAGCAAGAGGCATTGGAAAAAAGTTGCATGACAGCATGCTTGACTGGTATTTCAATCAAACGAATGACACACTCTGGTTAGGTACCGCGCCCAATACAAGAGCCGAAAAATTTTACAGAACGAAGGGATGGAGAGAAGCAGGTGTGCACGGGAAAGGAGAAATAAAATTTGAGATGAGTAAGAAGATTTGGAAGGAGTTGAACAAGAAATAGAGAGCTGCAAGCTGCACGCGACAAGCTACATGCCAATGCGACGATATGTCCCAATCTTGTACTGTAGCTCAGCTTGCAGCGTGAAGCTTGCAGCTTGCAGCACTTCTACTAGGTAGATTCCCGATACGCGGCCTGCAATATTTGTTATGTCTACACGTTTCTCAGCGTATCCAATTGTTTGCATGAACTGAATTTGAATATGCCGTGAAGTTTTTAAACTTCAAATCAAATTTTCGGTCTATGCCTACAATAAAATCAAATCCGTAAAAAATGAAAAAGAAAATTCTCCTCTATTTGGCATCTGCCCTTTTCCTTGTTGCCATCTTTACCGCCTGTAAAAAAGAAACTGGTGCTTCTGCAGACAATACGGCAGAGGCCTCCATGCAATCCGATGACCAGGCCAGAGTTTCGACCGAGGTGGACGCAGTGGCAAATGATGCCGATGCTGCCTTAGAGACCTCGACCAGTTTTACTGGCCGTTACAGCCAGGCTCAAATTAATGTGATTTGCGACGCGACAGTTGTGTATGACAGTGTTAGTAATCCAAGGAGTATTACTATCACTTATAATGGCGGCAGTTGCTGGGGTAGTCGTACGCGTTCTGGTGTTGTGGTCATCTCCATGGCGCAGGGTGTTCATTGGAAAGATGCGAGCGCCTCTATCACCATAACTTTCCAGAATTTAAAAATCACGAGAGTGAGCGACAATAAGAGCGTCACGCTTAATGGTTCGCAAACCTATACCAACGTTAGCGGAGGGCTCTTAATTAATTTGCCGAATCTCGGTACTATCACGCATGCCATAACGAGCAGCAACATGTCCATAACCTTCGACAATAACTCACAACGTACGTGGCAGGTTGCCAAACAGCGTGTGTTCAGCTATAATAATGGTGTTGTGATCACAACCACAGGAACTCACACTGACGGTAGCGTCACCGGCATTGCCGAATGGGGTCTCAACCGTTTCGGACACGCCTTCGCAAGTTCAATCGTAGTCCCCCTGGTCATCAGGCAAGATTGCAGCTTCAGGTTGGTAAGTGGTGAAGTGAAACACACCACACCGCTTGTAACAGCAATAGCAACGTTTGGTCTCAATGCAACGGGAACTCCAACCTCGTGTCCCGGAACCGGTCATTATTATTTTGAAGTTGTTTGGACCGGAGCCAATGGGAACAGTCTCACGGTTATCATGCCTTATTAACGAAAATATTGAATGCAAAAAATTGCAACCGCCCCACGCTTTGGCGCGGTTTTGTTTTTACCGCACCCCAAATAATGGTCGGCAGACAATCCATTGTTTCTGTACATAATCTGATAGGTATTCTTTATTAACGTTTTCGGCCCAGTTTTCGCAGAATCACATTTAATCACGTTGCGGTTAAAAGGAACTTTTATGAGCCGATTGATCATAGTATCGAACCGACTGCCATTTTCGATTGACCATGAAGGTGATGAAATCAAGCTGCGACAAAGCTCTGGCGGGTTAGTCTCAGCTCTCAAAAGTTATTTCGAAAACAATCATGGCCAGGAGGAGATAACTGAAAAGTTATGGTTAGGTGTGGCTGATTTTCCACAGGAGGACTGGAACGGCGTGGCACTCCAGCAGGCGGCCAGTTATGGCTTTGAAGTCCGACCCTTGTTCGTCGATAAACAGGTGTATAATGATTACTACAACGGATTCTCGAATTCTGTTTTGTGGCCTCTATTTCATTACTTCCCAACGTTGGTTCAATATCCCGCCAGTTACTATGACGCTTATGTGCAAATAAATAAACGATTCTCCAAAGAGTTGTCCTCAATGCTGCGACCGGATGACATAGTCTGGATCCACGATTATCAACTCATGCTACTGCCCCAAATGCTGCGACTGCAAAAACCAGATGCCACAATCGGATTCTTTTTGCACATTCCCTTTCCTTCTTATGAACTTTACAGGCTGCTCCCCAATGAATGGAAAAAAGGGTTGTTACAGGGCATCATGGCCGCCGATTTAATAGGCTTTCATACGCATGATTATGTGCAGCATTTTATTCAATCTGTGAAAATGATATTGGGTGCCGATACTTATTTCCATACGCTGCAATATCAAAATAGATTTATCAGGGCGGACCTGTTTCCGATTGGGATCGATTACAAAAAATTCAACAATGCAGCCACTGATCCGGAAGTAGTCGCATATAAAAATGAGATCAAAAAAAATTTCGACGAAAAGAAGATCATATTTTCTGTAGATCGGCTGGACTATACGAAAGGAATCATGGACCGGTTAAATGGGTTTGAATTCTTCCTGGAACAGAGCCCGCAATGGAAAGAAAAAGTTGTTTTTGTATTAAACGTGGTGCCCTCGAGAGACGAGATCCAGGCCTATAATGAAAGAAAGCGGCAATTGGAAGAAAAGATCGGCACCATTAATGGAAAATTTTCAACCATTAGCTGGCAGCCGATCATCTACAGGTATCAACACCTTCCCTTTCATGAACTTTCAGCTTTGTACCAGCTGGCCGATGTAGCGTTGATAACACCGTTGCGCGATGGAATGAACCTTGTGGCCAAAGAATTTATTGCAAGCTCGGTTTCTCGCACAGGTGTATTAATTTTAAGTGAATTAGCGGGAGCTGCGAGTGAGTTGAACGAAGCCTTGCTCGTGAATCCGACAGACGTTAACGATATTGCGATTAATATCGAACGTGCATTGAACATGCCGTTGCAGGAACAAAGAAATCGAATGGTACTGATGCAAAGGCGTCTGCAGGAATATGATGTAGTGAAGTGGGTAAATGACTTCTTAGATCAATTGAGAGACACAAAAAAAGAACAACAAAAATTAACCGTGAAAACACTTGACGAAAAAGCCATTAATGGTATCTGTCGCCACTATGCTGAAACAAAGAAAAGATTTTTCCTTATTGATTATGATGGCACACTTGTTCCCATAAGGAGGCTTCCATCGGAAGCAGTGCCTGACGAAAAAGTGAAAGATTTCCTTGCCTCCATTTCCTCCGATCCCGACAATCATGTGGCCATTGTGAGCGGGCGGGATGCCGGCACCATGGAAAAATGGTTTGGGTATTTACCCATTACACTGGTTGCTGAACATGGCTCGAGCATAAAAATGCGAAATGAATCCTGGCAACAATTGGTCACCGTATCTGACCAATGGAAAGATGAAGTACGCCGTATCATGCAAATATTTGTGACGAGGTGCGTGGGTTCATTTATCGAGGAGAAAACAAATACAGTGGCCTGGCATTACCGGAATACCCAGGTCGACCTGGGATTTGCCCGGTCAAGAGAATTAATCAATAATCTTTCTCAACTTATCCAAAATACACCGCTGCAAGTGATTGATGGAAACAAAGTGGTGGAAATACGAATGGCAGGTTTTGATAAGGGGACCATCACTTTGAGAATCCTTAGTGAAGCCCAACCGGATTTTGTATTGTGCATCGGTGACGATACTACTGACGAGGATATGTTCAAAGTGTTGGAAGATTCTGCATATAACGTGAAGACCTATACGATAAAGATTGGCAACAGGGGCACAGCCGCAAAGTATACTCTGCCTTCACAGCAGCATGTTA
>VBAU01000159.1 GCA_005883855.1 Bacteroidota bacterium | reverse complement strand
GTAAGTGCTGGCGCGGATCAACAAATCACTCCAGGTTCGAGCACACAATTAGGTGCGACGGGATCGGGAACTTACGCCTGGCTACCTACTGCGGGATTAAGTTGCAGCACTTGTCCCTCACCGATCGCGTCGCCCGCGATAACGACTCCTTATGTTGTTTCCGGAGCCTCAGCCAACGGATGCAACACTTCTGACACCGTAATTGTTTTTGTATCCAAATCTCCATGTGGTGACATTTTTGTTCCCAACGCATTCACGCCAAATGGCGATGGCGTCAACGACAAATTTGGCCCTGTGTCAAGTAGCGGTCTCTATTCTTCCTCCGCGATATTCAGAATTTATGATCGATGGGGAGAAGTGATTTTTGAAGCAAAAGATCTCAATCACAAGTGGGATGGAAAGTTTCACGGCATCATCCAGGCAACAGGCAGCTATGTTTACTACATTTCATTTGGGTGTAGTGGGAAAACGACTGAAATGAAAGGAATGGTCATGTTGATAAGGTAGCCAGGTGAAGTCGATACATTCAATTCGTACTCGCTTTGTCAACGTTTATATATCTGGCTTTTGGCTGCCAATATGAGCAAGTATCCAAACAGTGTGCTATGTCAACGGGGTTTGTTAGATTCCTGCATCCACAGTCGGCGTTATTGACGGGTAATGAATTTTCCTTTTGACAAGCGGTCAACAAGATGAGGGTTAATATCAGGAATAGAATTGTCTTCATTGTGGAGAGAATGATGGCTTAATTACCCATTGGTCGAAAATCGCAGGCTTGAAGGAAACAATTATTTATTTTACCAGCATCAGGTATTTCAATCAGGTAACTTTCCGGGTGTCGCTGTATAAACAAATACACCGTCGTTTCCTCCGCTCGTTGTAACGCCGCCTGAGTAGCCGTGAACCGATTATTGCAATCAGATGATAAGGGCCAGCACTGGTATGTAAGAAATGGGGCAATGCCGTTCGACGGCAAGCGGGTGAACATCAGATGCAATGGAATGCGATAGACGCTGCGGGGGGTACTTATTAAGCTTGCCGGACTTGCGAATGCATTAGCCCCTTTGACAATAGTGGAACATTATACCGGACCACCGATGGGGGAACTTTAAACGATGGCTCATCCTCTTCTGCCAACCAGCAGACATCCGCGTCGCCTGCTCCGAGGCCGTTGTCAAAGCGATAAAGGGAAAGATCGTCTGAGAAGATTCAATTATCGAGGCACTACAACTAAAGAATAAATCAGTCTCAAGTACTAACCATTCCAAGATAAACGCTATTTGATTGGCTGCTCCGATCATGTGCAAGGAAAGCGATATACACGTGATAGTTTTGCTTTTTAGCCTGGGGAAGCTTCAGTTCATCACCGCCCGAGGAACGAAATTGCCCGGGGAGTTGCATATTCCATTGGCCGGTATTACAATCGTAAGCTAGCAGCATTGCCTGGTCGTAATTGTTTCCTCCGTTATTTTTTTTGCCCCAGCTGAATTGAAGAAGATAATCGCCTGATCTTTTCATTTTAATATTGGAGGGCAGCGGCAGATCTCCGTAGCTCACTTGTACAAGCGAGGGATCGATCTTCTGTTCGCCTGCCTCGCCGATGAATGCATTTTTCAAACAGAATGATTTGGCGGCGTTGAACCCTTCCACGGTTGGCGAATAACCGCGAAAGCCAACGCGAACGAAGTCCAATAGTGGTTGCAGCCAGTAATGTGCCTGAGAAAACTTGTCCTGGTTGCGCTTTTCATTCACTCCCCGTTTTTTACTACGCTTGCGCGGACGGCTTCTCAAATAGGGCTGACCTTTCCAGGTGGAAGCGATCGTTGGTCCCAATGTACCGGATAAAGGACCATAAACGCCATTGATTAATCGAGCCATAAGAAATTCCCCCAACTCAAATATATGAATGAATCGGGATTGAAAATATTCAAATTCACAGCAAACACAGATCAATCACACAGTTAACGCAGGATATATGTGGGTTATGTGTGCGTTTGGTCTGTGCTAGGTGTGGGTTTGATATGCGTTTATCCTGGGCAAGTCTCCTTCCGGTCCCGGTGTTAACCAAATGATATTAGCTAAACATGCGGCGCGAAACGTTGGCTGCTAGCCTGCACCCTACTGGCCTGCCGAAATTACCACGTTGGTGACTCACAAGTCCCAATACGCCTACTTAACTTCAGATGTTCCCATGTTAATCTTCACGAAGCCAAGGCCGTTATTTGCGAGGGATTCCAACTGTATCGAAAAGAAAGACAGAAGATTCTCTTGACTTAATCTACAATAAGACTGTATAGGCATTCCCGGTAGTAAAACTCAGCGCATCTCCCCAGGATGATACTGCCTCTCCACATGCTTCTTCACATCCTCCTTATAAAAAAGCACATCTTTAAAATCCCCATCCAAAAACATTTGTGCCTGGTCTGTAAAATGTTTTGAAGACGGATCAAAGGACTGCCCGCCAGTAATAATGGATTTGGCATGGACTTTCTTCCCAAACTCAACACAAGCAATAAAGCTATTGCCATTATATCCGTAGCGCTTGTTGGTGCCAGGATAGCGACGTGCCACAAATGAAGGCAAAGAGCCAAGCGCGGAGGACGCAAGACCCGATGGCAAGCTTGGTTTACTGTCATCAAAATTTTCGCTCTCTCCAACTCGCTGATAGCGGTTTACCTCACCCCATGCGATTTTCCATGAGCCAAATCTTTTTTCAAGATCACTCACCGTTTCAAGAAACGCTTTCAATTTCTCCGCAGGCAGAGTCATACGACCAGACCGGGAAGCCCACTCAATGGCGAGTGTGGTTGCCACCGATGAAACCGAAGAATTTCTGTCCCATTGTCGCACCAGGGAAATTGGTTCCTGTAAGATTGTTCTCAAGGAGTCAGATGGAGCTAACTCATCATAAGCAGAAAACAGAGGGGGCAATAAAACTTCAAACGCTGAAAGATAATGGCTGTACCCGATGTGTTTAATCAGGTTATCAATCGTGATATCCTTTGCTTCACTTAGCAAACGCTCCGCATTGATGGCCCTGTAATTTTCTTCGTCGGGTGCCATATACGTGGGATAGTTCTCTTTTTTGGGGCTGCTCGCGCCGGAAACAGTGAATGGTGTGGAATTGCAATTCTGTATCCACCCGCTTGCCGGATTGTATACATGAACCATCTCGTCCAATGGATGCAAACCTTTCCACTCCGTCGCAGATGTCGTTCCGTCAACCGGTTCACTCCAGTCAATTTTGCGATCACGTTTGGGAATAAAATTGCCATGCCAGTAAGCAATGTTTCCTTTATCGTCTGCAAATACCGTATTGTCGGAGCTGTTCGATCGCATGTCCATTACCTTTTTAAAATCTTCAAAACCTTTCGCTTTCGTGCGAAGCCACGATTGCATGAGTGCCGTCAAAGATCGATTGTTCTCCTTTAGGCTCAACCAAACTCCATCCCTGCTTCCCATCACAGGACCATGACCCGTAGCATAAGTGGTGAATGTTTGTTTTTTAAGAATCCCATCCTCTTTGTAACGAATCGTCACCTGTCTTGTTTTTACCGGCAACCATTTTCCATTGTAGAGATAAACCAGCGCGCCATTCCTCTTTTCAACTTTCTCTTTATACGCATCGGCTACATCTGCGCTACTTGTAGTATGCATCCATCCGCAGTGCTCATTAAAACCCTGGAAGACAAAAAAAGTTCCCCATGTCACTCCTCCATAAGCGTTCAATCCCTCGTTGCTTATCATTTGCATTTCCGTTCGGTAATAAAATGTGACATGCGGATTGATGTAAATAATAGCGTTCTTTGAAGCCGTCTTCGCTGGCGATAGTGCAAAACCGTTTGAACCAACTTCATCCCGTTGCATCGTGGCCGGTAGCTGGTGACCGGTAACTGGTAACACATTCAATGATATCGCAGCATCTCCGATCTTATATAGATTTCCCATATCCTGGTGATTTATTCCTCCTGTTTGCGTTGCCGATATGCTGCCGTTGGTGCGCATCAACGAAAACCAGGGCTCAAAACGATTTAGCAGGGCAGGTCTTACCTCGGGATGTTTATAAAGAAAATAGTTCACTCCGTCGGATGCGGCATCCAAT
>VBAU01000158.1 GCA_005883855.1 Bacteroidota bacterium | reverse complement strand
TATTCTGCGGCGTTTGCTTTTGCTTCATGTTGTGCAAAAAGGTTTCAATATTTTTGCTACCTGATTTTTCATTAATTCTTTTTTTCGCTCTTTTTACCGCATCAATTAGCAGTTCATCATCAACAGGCTTGAGCAGGTAATCAACGGCACTGAAATGAAAAGCTTCGACCATGAATTGGTTATGAGCAGTTACGAAAATGACTTCAAAGAGAACATCCCTTAGTCCTTTTAAAAGATCAAATCCATTTTTTACAGGCATCGCAATATCAAGGAAAATAAGATCGGGATGTAGTTGTTGTATTTTTTCAATGGCATCATCCACATTTGTGCAGGTGGCAAGCATAACCACATCCGGACAGTTCAGCTCTAAAAGTTTTTGCAGTGAGTTAAGGCCACGTGGTTCATCGTCTATTAATATGGTACGCAGCATTGTCATGTGTCAGTATTCTTCATTGCCAGATAAAGCATAACCACGGTGCCGGTTCCGTTATATCCCGGTAAATTGTTTTTATCTTCAATGGTCAGGCGACTATGCAAATCATATTTTTCGTTCAATACTTGAATCCGGTTTTTTACATTCTCGATACCTACAGAGTGATGGTCAGTATTAATTTCCTGCTGTTCGTATTTCTTTTTTAATGAAGCCTGTATTCCAATCCCATCATCTTCCACAATGCACACCAATTGGTTGTTTTCAGATATAAACCGGATATTGATTTCAATTACTTCGCTTGTGCCTGGTGTTCCGTGCCAAATCGCATTTTCAATAAAGGGTTGAATGAGCATAGGAGGCAAGAAAATATCACGGGTTGGAACGGACTCACCCACCTCGATTTGATAAGAAAAATTCGCTTTTCTTATTTGCTCCATTTCGAGATAGCGCTTCAAATATTCCATGGTGTTTTGCAAACTGATAAAAGGTTTCGAGGAGTTTTTTAGCGTAATGCGTATCAGGTGTGCAAACTTGCTGAGATAGTGCGACGCCTGAAGGTTTTCATTGTTCAATATCATTTCCCGGATGCTGTTGAGGCAGTTAAATATAAAGTGAGGATTCATTTGCGCGTGAAGCGCCTGCATTTCATACTCCGCCATTTGCCTGTCAATCCTGGCCTTGGTTCTTATTTCCGCAATTCGATTTGTGTAAAAAAGGTAAATACTGGTTAAGATGACGAGCAAAACGATTGTAAGAAACCACCAGGTTTTCCAGAAGGGAGACTGAATGATGATCTCCAGTGCTTTTATTTGCTCGGGCCATTTGTTATCATAAGCATATAACTTCATTTCTAGTTTGTAAGTGCCTGGCGAAATATTAGTGAGTAAAATGTTGGGTTGGTTACCAGCTTCGATCCAGGCAGAATCTTTCCTGTTATTTATCCGGTATGCGAACCTCATGTTTTCCGGGTCAATGAAGTTAATGGCGCTGAACGAGACGCTGATATCATTTTGATCGTGGCCTAACCTTATTCGTTCACTTGGATAGTTGATTACTGTATCATTAATCACGTTTATGTCACTCACCATTAGCACGGGCGGCTGCATGTAGTAATTGGAAACAGATGAAGAAATATTGCAAATGAAATTTTCACAAGCAAACCATGTGGATCTGTCAGTTGGATCGGATACAAACTGGAAGGAACTTATGGGTTTATAAGGAAGCCCGTCTGCGGCATGAAAAATGACGCCTTTTTGCGTTTTGAGATCGACATAGCCAAGGCCGTTGGTTGTAGCAAGAAATATTTTATCGTATAGCAGGGCAGGAGAAATACCTTTATTGTTGAGCAAAATGTTCTCGGGTCTTATGTGAATTGGTGTGTGCGTAATTTTTGCAAAGCCATCGTCGTTCAGCATTGCCCATATCTCGCCACTGGAATCCGACATTACAAAATATCCGTTCTTCCAATTGTTTTGAGTGGGTATCCTTTCGATTAGGGTGTCAATTTTCAAGAGACGTCCATTCCATCGGGCAATCGCGTCACCTCCAAACCAAATGTTTCCTTCATTGTCTTCTGCAATGCTGTTTGGACTATTGATTTTGAACAGTCTTTCTTTTTTGTCGTCGATCACTTCCGTTTTGCCACTCACCGGGTTGTAATAGTACATACTGTTTATCTCGTTAGTCGGAAACCAGATATTTTTCTTTTTGTCAGCGAATAAAAAATTTACTGTGAAACTGCTATCTAAAAGTGTTTTTAACTCGGGCTTACCTGATGACAGATTTTTCACGTTCAACCAATGAATACCTGACATCGTCGAAACCAGTAAAATGTCCTGGTTTATTGGCTGAAATCCTGTAACCCGGTTTGATAATACGGGATCGGTAGTCAATTGAACCTGCTGCAATATTTTTTTTGTCTTTTTATCGATCACCAGGATCTTTTTGGTGTCGGTACCGGCGTATATTTTGTCCGAGGCGAGGAAAAGACTGGTAATGATAAAATTCTCTTTTGCGTCACCTTCAATTTGAAAAGAATGAACGATAAGGGTTTTAATGTTTTCAACATATAGACCACTATTCGTTCCGATCCACAACCGATTTTGTTTGTCACTAAATACGGTATTACAAAGATGATCGCGGAAATATCTCTCGGGCGAACAGGACACCGTTCTTGTAAGGGTGTCAACCTTTACCAGGAAAAAACCTTTGTTTCGGGAATTGATTACTAACGTATCGCCATTTAAAAATACCGGGTTTGTTTGCCACCCGATTTCATGTTGCAAATTGATGCAGGAAGGGAAGGATTTAATTTTTCCAGTCCGGATGTCAATCAGGTCAAAACGATTAGAATCTGCATTCAGAAATAATAGATCATAACGCGATACAAACAGAAACAATTGACGGCTGTTTAATATAGGATCCAGTTCTTTCATCCCGGGATAATAAGCGGAAAAATCAGCAATAATATTTCTGGCTTTGTCGTAAATAAGCAATCCATCGCTATTCTGCTGCATGAGATTTCCGTCAGTAAGATGGTAAACACGACTTCCAAACATCATCCAGGATCGGCCGATATCTTATTCGGTGAAACGATCGTATCGTTTCATTAACCTTCCTTGGTGAGAAAAAATGTAGAAACCGGTTTTAGTAGATACACCGTAGTTGCCGCTTTTGTCAACGTTCACATAGCGGCATGAGTTGCTCCAATAATGCAGCGCTTCTGAGGTCGGAATGTGAAGATCTTTTTGTTGAAGCTTATTCGTGGAAATGATTTGTGCGCCATCATCCGTTGCAACAGCTAGTTCGTCGCCGAATCGCTTCATCGAAAAGATGGCATTGTCGGGAATAGGATCATGCCTGCTGGTTTTCAAAAATGATTTAAAGATGTTACCATCAAAGCGATTCAAACCGTGAAGCGTGGAGATCCAAATATAGCCAGCTGCGTCCTGCTGTATCCCGGTGATGTTGTTGTCTGTTAGGCCATCCTTGGTGGTATACAATCGGAATTTGCTTGCTTCAAAGGTTTGTGCCGGACAATTAATACCCATCCGGATCACCAGGAATATGAAAACAAACCGTCGCAGCACACGAATGAATTTAGAAAACCAGCTTTCACTTAAAATTACTTTCTTGTTTTGAAAAAAATGGAATTGACCGATGATAAATGATTATTCGGTTTGCTGCACCGCCGCCCTTTGGAAAACTTCCTTTTGTGAAGTTATCCCTACCGTTAGTGAGAATTGAATTTCGGCGGCATTGTGTTACTATTAATTTCAACAAGTAAACGATTGCCTGTTTTGCATGGGAATAGTTGACGATCCCACCTATAAAATCTACTCCGGATTCTAAGGATTTGCCTGGCGGGCTCTGTTAGTGTTAACACATTTTTTAACCCTTAAACTTTCACTTATGAGAAAGTTACACGTCCTATTGTCCATTCTTTCTTTCCTAACTTGTTCAATTGTAAAAGCGCAAAGCGTTGGTGTTAATGCAGACGGATCAACACCAGATGCCAGCGCCATGCTGGATGTCAAAAACCCCACAAAAGGTTTATTGATTCCCAGGGTTGCTTTAACCGCAACGAATGTCGCTGGTCCCGTCTCCTCGCCGGCTACTTCCTTACTTGTTTATAATACTGTTGCTACCAGTGGCGATAACGGCGTAACTCCTGGGTTTTATTTTTGGAATGGCACCGCATGGGAAAAGCTCAGTACAAATACATGGTCACTTAATGGCAATAAGGGTACGGATGCGACCACTAACTTCATTGGCACCACCGATGCCCAGGCTCTTGTTTTCAAAGTACACAATCTTGCCTCGGGATTTATAAACGAAACGCACGGTAATACCGCGTTTGGATATTCGACGCTATCTCCCAATATCTCAGGCACCGCCAATACTGCCATCGGGAGCGGTGCACTCTTCGCCAACACCGTTGGAGCGGACAATACTGCCAATGGTTATCTGGCCCTTGGTGTGACTACTGGCAGTGACAACACTGGTATCGGGAACATAGCGCTTCAGAGTAACACAACAGGAAGTAATAATACCGCCGTTGGCAGTCGAGCGCTCGTTTTGAATGCTACTGGTTCCAATAATACCGCGGTTGGATACCTGGCAGATGTAGGCTTTGGCAACCTAACAAACGCTACCGCAATAGGGTATAATGCGAAAGTTCATCAGAGTAATTCCATGGTTCTCGGTGATAACGTGAATGTGCATTGGCACATCTTTACCTCACATATCTTCTATATTAGAGCTGGCATCTAATTCAAAAGGACTTCTTATTCCGCGGATGAGTACGACAGATAGAAACGCTATATCCTCCCCCGCGACGGGACTAATGATTTATGATATATCGCTAAATTCATTTTACTATTTCAATGGAGCTTCATGGGCTGAAATCGGGAGTAGTGCTTCCGCAAATTCATGGCAGTTAAGTGGCAATAGCGGTACAGGCGCTTCCGATTTTATCGGCACTACCGATGGGCAGCCACTGATTTTTAAAGTGAACAATGTCCTTGCGGGCCAGGTTCATTCCTCCAATGTTAATACTGATAATTATAATA
>VBAU01000157.1 GCA_005883855.1 Bacteroidota bacterium | reverse complement strand
TGGCCAAAACAAAGTGGGAAAACAATTGGAAAATGGGCAAAGAAAATGCAAAGCGACTACGAGCGATGAGCAAACACCCAGGGACCACCACGGGACCCAAGCTATATGGAGAGTTACAGCGAAAACATGTGGTGTGGATCATGCGCCTACGCACAGGCCATTGCCACCTGAACGAATATCTACACCGCTTCAACATCATCGAAACCCCCGAATGTGAATGCGGAGCAGAAAAAGAAACAGTGGATCACTACCTGTTGAATTGCGAACTCTACGACGAGGAGAGGGAGGAGCTGAGAAAGAAAGTAGGAGCACAGAGCATGAGATCAAGCCAGCTGTTGGGCGATGAACAGATAATTAAGAAAACCGTGGACTACATCGAAAAAACGGGCCGATTCAAGCTCGACCAAAGATAATTTAAAGACGCCACACATTGAAAAAGCCACCGCAGAGGAGGGGAAAGTGTACCACATTTAATTTCATAGATTATTAGATTAGTAGCACACATCGTGTCGGCATAGCTGGAGAGCCGCCTCCGACAATAATAAACGAGAATTAAACAAACAAACAAACAAGTGATATTCCAACAGAAGATGACATATTATGGCGGAATTTTTTCTCCTGCGGCAGACACGCATTCAATGACAGTAACCCATTCCTGTCTACCAGGTTGCACCTCATATGTATTAGACACAGATATATCAACGACATTTTAATTTTGCATTGTCCCAATAGAACAACCTATGATTAGTTAAAGAAGAAGTAGGTAGAACCCGTTTCGTCAGCAATATAAATATTCTCCAACTTGACATTATGTTCTTGAATAATACAGGGAAATTCATCATTGAAATGAAGGACTTGTCTTTGGTAACATCTTTGACTCAAGCTGCTTCAATTGCATGCAACATTTTGGTCCTGAGGTGGTGGTGTCGTTAAAGAACTGAGCGACCCAAGTTTCTCCGATCGGAACGAAAAATTCTTCGCGTGTGACGCGTTGGCTTGTGAGGTTCTCTGCCATTTCATGGATAAACTGTGTTGAACGGGATTCCCAGTCGCCGCTGACGTACTGATCCGCTTTCTCTTCTTGTTTTGTAACTTTGTAAGTAATTAGTTGGTGCTTTTCTTGTGCGTCGCGCCTGGATAACCCCCCCCTCATACGACGCCGCAATGTTGTCTTCGATTACCCCAACGCCCTGTATTCCTGGCCCACAGTCTTGTAGGTCCCATTCCTAACGCTAGCGAGTGCAATTTGCATCTCTCTTTCGTGCTCCGCGACTTGAAAACGCTTGAAATTGATCAATCGGCGGTCCATTAGGCTACCGGTGCAATTATGTCCCGACCGACCCTAGCCCATTGAGTCCTACAGCATTATTAATATCTGATCAGTCAAAGGGCAGAAAACTTGGAGTATTTTTCTTGTGGATATCCGTGTGGATAAAGGATTCATCACAGTTTGGACAAAGATATCCTCAATTCTCGATGACCCTATATTGTCATAATCATTTATCTTGGAATTTTCCATGTGGGAAACAGAGAATGCTGATTCGCTTTTGAAGCCCGGTCCCACACTGAAGAGGCCAGGACGATAACGTTGCCTCAGAATCGACACGGACACCCAAATAGAGCTAGGTAGGACTAATCAAAATCGACACGGAACTTTAATCAGGTTTGGTTGCAATTATAATCCACACCGAGGCTCGGTAAGCATTCTCACGAGGGTTCGGTAAGGATTGTGATTATGACTGGAGAGGGCGGATTCCGGAAAAGCTTCCCTCACTTTGCGATTTCCAGCTCGACCTTAAGGGACACTCACGAGTGTACAAGCGGGTTATTATTTCTAACTTCTAAGAACTAGGACTCTATATCGTTTTCGCATTTCACTCTTGCCGAATATGACAGATAATCCATTGCGAATACTCTCCCTCGATGGAGGAGGCGTACGTGGGATTTCAAGCCTCTATATATTGAAAGAACTGATGCGTCAACTTGCTCGAGAGTATCAGGAAGACAACCCTAACGCCCCCGAACTTACACCTCGTCCATGTGAATACTTTGACCTGATTTGCGGAACATCGACTGGTGGATTGATTGCTCTCATGTTGGGAAGGTTGAGAATGGTATGGAATCAGACTTTTGTAATTCTAACTTTTAGTCTGTTGACGACGCCATTTCTAAATACAAAATCCTTTCTGAAAAAGTCTTCACAAGTAAATCGAATGACCACAAAGCAACCTTCGATCATCATATTCTCGAGCTAGAAATCAAAAATGTTGTGGCCACTGCGGTACCCAGTGGCCAGAGCCCTTTTATGCAATTAAAAGATATTCAAACCGATCTATGTCGCACCTTTGTTGTGGCAACGAGTCTTCACGCTGGGGGGGCTGTTAGAATGCGGTCCTATGGGACTCGCTTTGCGGATGCATTCTCTGCATGTATCTGGCAAGTCGCAAGAGCAACCTCAGCAGCACCTACTTTCTTTGCTCCCGTCGAAATTAACGATGTCCTGTATGGCGATGGCGGAACAGGATGGAACAATCCCACAAGAGAAGCCATTACGGAGGCACGTAATATATGGCCAAACCGCCCTATCGGCATCGTCATCAGCATTGGCACCGGCCTCGAGGAAGCTCTTCAGTTAAATGAGAATAGCACACTGCTTTCCGAGCTCGCACAGGTGCTTCTCAGCAATACATCTCCTCAGAGTTCGTTTCAACTGGCTGTTGCTGAATATGCGGTTCGCTGTTTGACAAGCTGCGAGATGGTACATCGCGAAATCGCTGAACACCCCGAACATGATATCCTAGAGGGTAATTATTTTCGTTTAAATGTGCCTCAAGGAATGGATAAAATCGGACTTGCTGAGTGGGATAAATTGAGAAATATAATCGCACTCACAAACCAATACCTGGAGCATGGAGAAATGAGAGGACCAAAGCGTAAGATAGCGAATCTCCTACGATATCCACAACGGGCAAGTCGGTCCTCTTACAATTTCTAGTTTCTGATCGTCTGTAGAAATCAAATCGAAATATCTGCCCATCTTCAACCTTCCATTCTCTAGAAATGGTCATTTCACTGGCCAAGAGAGGATCTTGGACATAATCCACAAGACTTTGGTCTTGGAAGCGAGACCTGACTTGACCTCAAGTTTTGTCTTGTATGGTCTTGGAGGGGTAGGGAAAACACAGATTGCAATCGAGTATTCATATCGACATCATGCTTACTTCGACATCATTTATTGGCTTCGAGCTGATAATTACGAGACGCTTCTAACAAGTTACCATCATCTATATAAGGATCCTTCATTTAAGGCATTTTCGAGCCTTGATCTAGTCGATGAAAATAATTTGGAAATCATTACGATGCGGATCAAGAGCTGGTTTGAAAGCTGTCAAGATATTTCTTGGCTTTTGATTTTCGACAATGCCGATAGCTTGGAAACTATTGTCGATCAAAATATTAAGACTATTGCAAGTCTGATTCCGAAGAGTCCTCATCGAGGAGGATGCATTTTGGTCACCAGTCGTAATAGGGCTGCCAATGGTCAATTAGCTATCACCGGGAAAGAGCTTGATGTCATGGATAAGGATGATGCCATGTCGTTTCTATTTAAATGCAGTCAGATTAGTTCAGATCCTGAATCCGAAGCCAGTCTCCTGGTCGAAACCCTTGGACGACTTCCATTGGCCATTGAACAGGCAGGTGGATTTATGAGAGCAAATGGTGTTTCAATTACAGAATATCGAGAGCTTTATAAGTCAAATAGATCGAGAGCGCTCGAAGAAGGGCTATCAACAGCTCACAAGGAGTCATACTATCGTGAAACAGTAGCTACCACGTGGGATGTATCGTTCAAAGCTATTGAGCAAACG
>VBAU01000156.1 GCA_005883855.1 Bacteroidota bacterium | reverse complement strand
CGGCACCAGGCTTTCATCGCTCGTATTTTCTTGTAAAGAAAATATTTGGTCCTGGTTATTGATTATACCATTAAAGTCATTGTACGTACCGTTTAGCAGTGAAGCAGCTACACCGGATGAGGGAGTAAATACCACCGAGCCGCCGAGTTTTTGATCCAACTTGGTACAAGCTGAGATACCAACTAAGATCAGGGCGGCGATTATAAAAAATTTAGATTTCATATCGTTAATTTTTTCTGTTTAGTTTATAGTGAGAAGTTTACTCCAATTACGATAGTTCTTGCTGTTGGGTATCCAATATAGTCAACACCTAGCGAAGGAATGCCATTCAAAGCCTTGTCAATATTTACTTCTGGATCGAAGCCGTTATATTTAGTGATGACGAATAGGTTGTTACCGCTGAGATAGATGTTTCCGTTCTTAATAAACCTACCTAAGTTCCCAACGTTGTAATTGATGGTTGCGTTGCCTAATTTAAAGAAATCTCCATTTTCCAGGAACCGTGTGCTCGGCGTGATTGCATTGGCTGGACTTTCGCCGTTTCCTACCAAATTCGAAGCAATATTTCTACCTCCGATGATATTACTTATGTTCAAAACGCTCATTGCTGTATTGTTATATATCTTGTTGCCTACATTTCCATGCGCATTAATTGAGAATGTCCATTTCTTGTAAGTAACGTCGGTCGTTAATCCGTAGTAAAAGCTGGGGTTTGGATCACCGGAAAACACGGGTGCTCCACTCGATGGTTGCACGCCAGTTGTTTTGTCAAATCCAGGAAATACGGGCAGATAGAACACGTCAATTGGTTGGCCGTTCGCTATTGCTTCGGAGTACGCGCCTGAAGTACCCTGTCCATGGAGCGCACCCGTGTTCTTCACGAAGGGAACGCTCGAGAGGTCAGGAGATTCAAACTTGTTTTTTACGAAAGTACCATTGGCATTTACGTTCCACACCAGGTTGGCCTTTTCTATGATGGCCGCGCCGATTGCAACTTCAAAACCGGTGTTTTTTACCCAGGCTTCCTGTGCCTGCGTGCCATCCATGTTCAAAAATATAGTACCAGTACCAGCAGTAGGTTGAGCAATAGCAAAATCAAGAATGGGATCTTTTGTTTTCTTATCGAAATAGTCAAGTGAGCCCCTAAGCCTATTGTGCAAAATGGTGAAGTCAGCTCCTACATCAACCGAGGAAACAGTTTCCCACTTAAGATCGGCGTTCCCGTAATGGTTAACGCTTGAGTTGTTGTAGCTGTTATAAGTTTGGGTTTGAAGAGCTGCGTCAACCGGGTTGAATTCCTGGTTGCCGGTCTGACCATAGCCAACGCGCAATTTCAGCGAATTGAACAAGCTACTACCTTTCATGAAGCCCATGTTCGTTATGTTCCAGGCTGCTGCAGCTGAGGGGAAGTACGCATATTGATTGTTAGAACCAAATTTGCTTGAACCGTCGGCCCTGAAGGTTGCCGTCACTAAGAAAAGGTCGTTCCAGTTTACCGTAGCTCTTGCAAAGTAGCTCTGCAATTCAACACTTGGATCTTTGAAGGAGTAAGTAGCGCGATTGGCTGGATCGCCACCCTGGATATTATCATAATAATGGTAATGAGGCGTTATGTTGGATTGACTTTGGTTCAGATCAAACTTGGACCCAAAAACTCCGCTGCCCTGGTTGCTCGTTTTCCAATATTCGTAACCAACGATCGCATTCAGATTGAACTTTGAAGTTATTTGTTTGGTGTAATTGAGCGTGTGAGTAACTGTCTCCGAAAATATAGTTCCGTTTCCAACGTTGGCCGAACCGCCCGCAGGATTTCCCAAGGCAACAATCCAACCCTGGATCTCTTGTTTACGGGTAGATGTGCTGTAATTTAATCCAAGTAAGCCTCTATACTCCAATTCTGGAGTTATCTTATAGCCCCAGCCAAACGAACCTAAAAGTGTTGTGGTACTTGTACCATCATTGTATGCATCAGAAAGTGCCAACGGATTTACCTGGCCACTCGGGTTTGTCTGATTGTATAAGCCATTGCTTCTCTTTAGCGCCAACGTTGGATTCCAGATCAGCGCAAGTGAAATGATGTTACCCTGGCTTCCCACATCTTGCGTAATGGGTGCTATTCTTTCCGTGACATTGGCAGCAGTAACATTGAAATTCAAACTTAATTTCTTATCGAGGAACGTATGCTGTTCATTAAAGCTGCCTACATATTTTTTGAGGCCGCTTTTCCTAATAATACCTTGTTGGTCGGAATACAGAAAAGAAGCGCGATATCGTCCATTCTCACTACCACCGCTAAACGCAATGCTATAGTTTTGAGTAGGCGCACCTTTATGGAGGATCTCATCGAATGGATCGACGCTTGCGCCCGAGTCTGATTTAGGCGCGTTATAGGTCTTCAACGCCTGGCGATATTCGCCAGCATCCAAAACTTTGATCTTTCTCATCACATCACTTACGCCAAAATTTGCATCGACAAAAACTTTGGCAGTTCCTGCCTGGCCTTTTTTCGTTGTTATGATAATAACTCCGTTGGCACCGCGCGAACCATAGATGGCCGCAGATGACGCATCCTTCAACACATCCATTGAAGCGATATCATTTGGATTGATAAAAGTCAGCGGGTTAACACTTGGCGTGGTTCCTAACCCGGAATTGATCAATCCCGGACGCGGAGTCCTGCCGTCAAGTGGAACCCCATCAACTACATATAAGGGATTGTTCCCTGTTCTGATGGAGTTTGTTCCCCTGATCTTTACGATCGTAACTGCTCCCGGTTGGCCGGTGCTATTGATAATCTGCAGACCTGAGACTTTACCGATCAGTAACTGGTCAGGGTTTGTTACGGGACCTTTCACAAAATCTTTTGATTGAACGGAGGAAACAGCACCTGTGAGATCCTTCTTGCGGGCAGTTCCATAACCGACCACCACGACTTCATTTAAATTAGTACCGGAAGCTACAAGCAAAACATCCATTGATGTTTGGTTTGCAAGGTTAACTTCCTGCGTGGCATATCCGACAGAAGAAACAACAAGTGTGGTTGCATTAGCCGGAACGGTCAGGCTGAACGTGCCATCGGCTTTTGTCGTCGTACCGGTGCTCGTACCTTTAACAGTAATCGAAACACCAGCAAGTGGCGCTCCATCCTTACTATCATTAATTTTGCCGGTAATCGTCTTTTGTGCAAATGCGGAGGAAGATACAATCAAGCATAGCGTGGCAATACCCATACCACGAAGCAGTCGTTTTAAAAGCATAATCGTTAGTTTTTTAAGCGTTTGGGGATTTAAATGTAGTCAATATGTATTATTTACACAAAATTTTTTTTAATAAACTAATAATACAAACTTGTCGCTCTTAACCAAATCCTTTCTATTGGGCATTAGGCGGTAAAATGAAAAAACCGAGCAGAAATTTGAAAGATTGCGTCTGAAAAAAACCCGCACAATGAGATAAGACATTCAAAATTGTGAAAATGCTGTTTTAGCTGAAAAAATATCTACGAGGAGCAAATTCTCATCTATGTACACGAAAGAGGAAGCGATTAAACTTCAAAAGGCCACGGACCAATTAATAAAGGAGCTTGACAAGACAATTCCAAAAAATAAGATTGACCTTCTCAGGGGCGCTCTGCGTTTTCATGAGTATCGTTATTATATGTTAAACGACCCGCTTATCTCCGATTTTGAATACGACCAACTCTTTAAGGCGCTCGAAACAATCGAAAATGAAAATCCTTCTTTAATCTCAGTCGACTCGCCTACGCAAAGAGTCGCGAAAGGTTTGACAAAGGATTTTCCAACCGTCCAGCATTTAGTTCCGATGTTATCCCTGGATAACTCATACGACAGTGGTGACCTCGTAAGCTTTGACAGGCGAGCCCGAGAACTAACCGGGATCGACAAGATTGAATACTGCGTGGAACCGAAGTTCGATGGAGCGAGCATATCGCTAATCTATGAGGATGATTTCCTGGCTAGGGGAGCTACTCGCGGGGACGGGGTACAGGGCGACGAGGTTACTATTAATATCAGGCAAATTCGGTCGATCCCGCTTTCAGCAAGATTTTCAAAATACGGTATACAGCAAATTGAGATACGCGGCGAGATTTTGATCAACAAAAACAACTTCAAAAAATTTAATGAACAGCTCATGGAGCAGGGCATGGCTCCCCTTGCCAACCCACGCAATGCTGCTTCAGGGACGCTCCGTATAAAAGATCCAACTGAAGTAAAGAAGCGAAGCCTGGAGGCGTTTGTTTATAGCATGAGCGATTACACGCTGTTACGCGGGAAAAAATTATCAAAGGAATTGGGCACCCATTCAGGTTGGCTCGAGATGCTGTGGGAGCTTGGTTTTCGAAGTCCGCAAAAAGAAAAGAAAGTTTTGAAGGGAATTGACGCTGTTATTCTTTACTGCAATGAATTCGAGTTACGGCGCGACGATTTGCCTTATGAAATCGACGGCATGGTCATTAAGGTCAACGATATCGAGTTGCAGGATAAAATGGGAATGACCACGCATCATCCACGATGGGCCATTGCATTTAAATTCAAGGCGCGGCAAGCGACCAGTAAATTATTGAATGTCGAGTTCCAGGTCGGTCGCACTGGCTCAATAACTCCTGTTGCTAAAATCCAACCCGTGCCAATTGGAGGAGTAACGGTAGGATCTATTTCACTTTTCAATGAAGACGTTATCCGGGATAAAGATTTGCTTATTGGAGATTCGGTCCTTGTGGA
>VBAU01000115.1 GCA_005883855.1 Bacteroidota bacterium | reverse complement strand
TTTATTCACCAAAATCAAAAGATATGAGAAAGTTACATGCTATTGGAGTGATGATGCAATTGCTAATTACAATGATTTCATCCGCGGTGATCGGTCAGCCAATCACTACTCCGCGTACGCCAAGCCCTGCAGCTTCGGTATCTCAAACCATTGGAATCTCTGTTGTCACCGTTAATTATTCAAGGCCGTCGGTAAAAGGTCGCGAGATCTGGGGCAAGCTTGTACCTTATGGATGGAATGCGCAGGGCTTTGGTAACGGCAACTCCGCACCATGGCGCGCCGGGGCAAATGAAAACACTACCATCAAATTCTCTCATGATGCAAAAGTAGAAGGCCAAGCGGTACCTGCGGGGGAATATGGATTGTTCTTTGCAGTTAATGCGGACAATACAGGCGAGCTGATTTTATCGAAAGATAACAGGTCATGGGGCAGCTTTTTTTATGATGCAAAACAGGATCTTTTCCGCAGCAAGATACAGTTGCGTGAAATACCTTTCACCGAAATGCTGACCTATGATTTCATCAACAACACAAAGACTTCCTCTGAATTGGTGTTGAACTGGGAGAAAAAACAATTTCCAGTGAAAATTGAATTTGACGTGGATAACATTGTCCTTACAAATGCCGCCGAAGAATTGAAAGGAACCGTTGGATTTAACTGGCAGGGCTTTGCGAGCGCAGCGAATTACACTTTGCAAAACACAAAGAATTATGATCAGGCGTTGAAATGGATCGAACAGGCTATCGCAACCAATAAATCGTTTTCAACATTGAGCGTAAAATCCAATATTCTGAAAGCCATGGGTAACACCGACGAGGCGGATAAGATTATGACTGATGCGATCGCCATCGCCAACGAAAATGAATTGAATACTTATGGGTACCAACTAATGAACGCTGGGCAACAAGACAAGGCTATTGAAATGTTTGTGTTAAACACAAAACGTTTTCCAAAGAGTGCAAATTGTTTCGACAGCCTGGGTGAAGGTTATGCGACAAAAGGAGATAAGAAAAATGCAATTCTCAATTTCAAGAAATCCCTGAGCATGGATCCATCCGCCAATGTGCGAGCTAATTCGGAAAAATATCTCAAGCAATTGGGTGAATTGTAGTCACAGGCGTCAACCTCGGTGTGGAGTTAAACTTTTTGGGTGACATACTTCCTTACTTCAGGTGCCACTTTGGTTCCGAGTAATTCCATTGAATGAAGAATTCTATCATGTGGCATCGCACCCAAACTCATCTGCGCGAGGAAACGAGTATGGCCAAATAATTCATGCTGATAAAGGATTTTATCAATCACTTCTTGTACACTTCCTACCAGCAGTGCTCCCTGCGGGCCCGTTGATGCATCAAATTGCTCTCTTGTGCCGGGAGGCCAGCCTCTTTCTCTTCCAATCCTGTTCATCACATCCGAATAAGGAGGATAGAATTCATCCCTTGCCTGTTGAGCATCATCAGCAATATAAGTGTGCGAGTTAATGCTCAACTGCATTTGGGTGATATCATGCCCGGCTTTTGCGTACACATCGCGGTAGAGCTGAACATAGGCAACAAAGCGTGCGGGAAGTCCACCGATGATGGCAAGTGCCATCGGTAATCCATGCTCCGCCGCGCGGACCACCGATTCTGGTGTACCACCCACCCCGATCCAAATCGGAATTTCTTTTTGATAAGGACGCGGATAAACACCGCGCTTATTAATGGTTTGAGTGTGCTTCCCATTCCAGGAAAAAATTTCATTCCTGCTTAGTTGCAAAAGCATCTCCAGTTTTTCTGAAAACAGTTCATCATAATCATCCAGCTTATAGCCAAACAGAGGAAACGATTCAATAAAGGAACCTCTTCCGGCCATGATCTCCGCGCGTCCACCCGATAAAAGATCGATCTCTGCAAACTGCTGAAAAACGCGAACAGGATCATCGGAGCTTAGCACGGTGACGGCACTCGATAATCTTATCTTTTTTGTCTTTACGGCAGCCGCTCCCAACACGACGGTCGGAGCCGATATCAAATAATCAGGTCTGTGGTGCTCACCCAACGCAAATACATCAAGGCCGAGCTGATCAGCAACTTCGATCTCTTCCATCACGTTTAGCATTCGTTGGTGCGGTGAAATGGTTTGCTTTGTGATAGGATGACTTCCAATATCCGCAAAGGTGTAAACGCCGATTTCCATGAGTCGGCAAAGTTAGGAAGGTCAATTGTGAATGGTGAATGGTGAATTCCGAGCATTCTCATATTCACTGGTAGTATTTACCTGTTGCCCG
This sequence comes from Bacteroidota bacterium, assembly GCA_005883855.1. Taxonomy (GTDB): domain Bacteria; phylum Bacteroidota; class Bacteroidia; order Chitinophagales; family Chitinophagaceae; genus VBAU01. The sequence goes on along the minus strand of VBAU01000115.1, from coordinate 2,363 downwards.
TTGCCTACTACCTAACGGTTTCTCTTCGCTTCTTCCCAATCTTTGGCAGGCTTTAAGGCACTTATGAGATAACTAATAATGATCACACGCACAATAATCCCGCCGATAGCTCCTCTGAAACCAGAGCCGATAATAGCCAAAACCCACAGGCCAATGAACACGATAAGTCCAACCATGATCGCGGTGTAAGGTTTCCTCCGGGTCCATAAAGCGAGACCAACGAATAAAGCGGATTCAATCACAGCAATGCCGATGAGCGTGGGCGTCATTGTTATTTTATAGATAGAGGCGGAAATGAATTCACCCGCGAACACCAAAGCTGCAGTTACGAACAGAACAGTCCTGGCCTTCCTGACACCGCTTTCGTATCCCTGCATTTCTAATTCCTTTACTCCATCATAGTAGTCAGAAATAGCATGTTCGCTGTTCGCCGTTTTTGGGGTTGCATCTTCATTTTGATGTTCCGGCATATCACAAGGTTTAGTCGAACTAAAATAATCAAAATGACATGGTGAAATTATTTTCTTCCCTGGTTGTACACTATGAGCGAGGTAAATGTCACTTATGCTGATTGACGATCCGTGGAGTCGGATCAATCACTAAGAATTCGGGCGGTGTGGGCGACTGACTGATCAATTCGCTGTATTTAATTTTGAGATTGCGCTTAAATTTTCCGAGGTATCCGGGTTGACGAAGACCCTCTTGTTGAAGGGGAACAGCTTCAATCAGGTCGTTGCCGATGTACATCATTAATTTCATAGTGGTGGTTATAATGACATACAAAACAACCTAATAATTTATTTATCTGCAATACCAAGAATTACTCTTTTTTGAGGGTAAGTTTACGGTTTGCAAAAAAAGGGTAAGTGCTTTGACGTCCAGAATGCGCGACGAATTCGAGGATTAATAACTCATTAAAATGCTCTTGGTATTTCGAGCGGAATATCACGCTTCAACATTTCATTCCTGTTTGCCATTTCCCAGGCCGTGTAAAAAACGAGCTGTGCTCTTTTTGCCAACAGGTCATAATAAATTTTATCTGGCGTGTCAGTGGGGCGATGATAATCGGCGCCGAGCATCCCATCGTAATAAAAGATGATCGGCACTCCCTTCCTAGCAAAATTGAAATGATCACTGCGAAAATAAATGCGATTAGGATCTTTAGGATCGTTGAACTTATAATCGAGTTCAAGCTTTGTGTACTTGTTGTTCGTCGCTTCGCTAATCGTTTTTAACTCGGTGCTTACCTTGTCGTCGCCGACTACATAAACATAATTCGTCGAATCCCCCTGCTTCCGTGTAGCATCAATTCGCCCGATCATATCGATGTTTAAATCGACGGTGGTCTTATCGAGAGGAAACACTGGATGGTCAGTATAATATTCAGAACCCCACAGTCCCTTTTCTTCACCACTTACTGTCATAAACACCATTGTTCTCCTCGGACCCTGGCCCGCAGCTTTGGCCTTTGCAAAAGTTTCAGCGATCTCTAAAACACTCACCGTGCCTGAGCCGTCGTCATCGGCACCGTAATAAATAACTGTGTCGCGCTTGCCCAGGTGATCATAGTGCGCCGTGACTAAAACATATTCATCTTTCAGATCAGTGCCCTCCAATACACCGAGCACGTCGCTACTTTCCAGCGTACTCGTCGATTTATTAAAACTGAGCGTGAGATTTGTAGAATATGTTTTCTGTTGAAGAGCCCCGGCCTTCGCTTTTGCATAATCATCTCCCATGATTTCCCTGGCAATGTCTTCAGAAACCTGGAATTGATTAGGGCGCACGATTTTTTGAAATGCGTTGAGATACATGTTCCCTTTTGCATTTGTTTTTACCTGCCGGGGAAAATTCGTTCCTACAACGAGCACTGCCACGGCTCCATTTTTCTGTGCTGCATCTAATCTTGCAAACTGACTTGCAAAGCCTCCACGACCCATCGCTTGCTGCGGTTGACCCGCAAGCAACAGGACAGCCTTACCACGCACATCTATTCCTTTATAATCGTCCCGTGTTGAATCACTAATTCCATTGCCAACAAAGACAACCTCTCCAAATCGGTACGTAGCATTATTAATTTGCGCCACGCTCAACGAAAAATCTTTGTCAAGCTCGAACGTTTTTCCATTTACCGAAATGGAGGTGTTCAACAACGAATCCTGGTAAACTGAATACGTGAGCTGATAATTGCCGTTGTTGCCAGGAGATAATCCCAGTGTTTTAAATTGGCCCTCGATATAAGCAGCCGCCTTTTTTTGACCGGCCGTCGCCGTTTCTCTTCCTTCCATTTCTTTGCCGGCAACGATATACAGATGTTTCCTGAGATCGGCAGGTGTAATCAATTTTGCGAAGGTGGCTGGATT
>VBAU01000114.1:5543-7216 GCA_005883855.1 Bacteroidota bacterium | reverse complement strand
AGGGCTTATTAATATAGGGCTAAGCTCCTTTTTTTGTCCACTTTCCCCTACCTTTGCCCGCCCGTTCTGAGACCTATGATTATCAGAAGTAATGTCTCAGGCCAAGGGATCAATTTCTAAAATAAACATCTGAAAATAAAGAAGTCATGGCCGACTTAAAATTTCAAAGAAACTTTGGTATTGCCGCTCATATTGATGCTGGTAAAACTACAACGACTGAACGTATACTTCGATATACAGGTATGATCCATAAGATTGGTGAAGTGCATGAAGGTGCTGCTACTACCGACTGGATGGAGCAGGAAAAAGAAAGAGGTATTACGATTACATCGGCAGCTGTCAGTTGTAATTGGAGTTTTCCTACTGAAAAAGGCAAACCCACAGCCAATACCAAGAGTTACTATTTCAATATTATTGATACACCGGGTCACGTTGACTTTACCGTAGAAGTAGAACGTTCTATGCGGGTGCTTGATGGTTTGATAGCATTATTCTCAGCTGTTGATGGAGTTGAACCTCAATCTGAAACTGTATGGCGTCAGGCCAATCGCTATAATGTTCCCCGTATTGGATTTGTAAACAAAATGGACCGTGCTGGTGCTGATTTTTTGAATGTAGTAAAGCAGGTAAAAGAAATGCTGGGTTCGAAAGCTGTGCCACTTCAATTACCAATCGGCGCTGAAGATGATTTTAAAGGTGTTGTTGACTTAGTAAAAATGAAAGGAATTATCTGGCACATGGAAACAGAAGGAATGACCTTCGATGAAATTCCTGTTCCTGATGATATGCTCGAAGAAGCCAGGGAATGGAGATCAAACCTGGTGGAAGCAATAGCTGAATATGATGATAAGTTGATGGAAAAATTTTTTGATAATCCTGATACTATCACTGAAGATGAAATTCATGAAGCGGTTCGCAAAGCCACGATTAACCTGAGTATTGTACCAATGCTTTGTGGTTCTTCATTTAAAAATAAAGGGGTGCAAACAGCACTGGATGCGGTGTGTCGTTATCTTCCGAGCCCTGTCGATATCGAGGCAGTCAAAGGCACCGACCCAAACACCGGAGCGGAAATTTCGAGAAAGCCTGATGCGAAAGAGCCGTTTTCTGCGCTTGCATTTAAGATCATGACGGATCCGTTCGTGGGCCGGTTAGCTTTCTTCCGTTGTTATTCCGGTCACCTTGATTCTGGTTCCTATGTGTTGAACGTTAGAAGTGGAAAGAAAGAAAGAATTAGCCGCATCATGAAAATGTTTGCCAACAAGCAAAATCCAATTGACTTTATCGAAGCTGGTGATATTGGTGCCGCGGTTGGCTTTAAGGAAATAAAGACAGGAGATACTCTGTGTGATGAAGATCATCCGATCGTGCTAGAAAGTTTGTTTATTCCCGAGCCTGTAATTTCAGTAGCCGTGGAGCCCAAAACCCAGGCTGATGTTGATAGAATGGGAATGGCGATTGGGAAGCTGGTTGAAGAAGACCCCACGCTTCGTGTGAAAACAGATGAAGAAACCGGCCAAACCATTTTGAGTGGTATGGGTGAGTTGCATCTTGAGATCATTGTGGACAGGATGAGAAGAGAGTTTAAAGTGGAAGTGAACCAGGGCGCACCCCAGGTTGCATATAAAGAAGCATTTCAAGCAACGATTCAACATCGGGAAGTTTTGAAAAAA
>VBAU01000114.1:4936-5482 GCA_005883855.1 Bacteroidota bacterium | reverse complement strand
AATTCGTGAACGACCTCTTCGGAGGATCAATTCCTCGTGAATATGTGCCCGCGATACAAAAAGGATTTGAGCAGGCGATGACGACCGGTGTGCTGGCAAGTTATCCTGTCGACAATCTGAAAGTTCGTGTTTTTGATGGAAGTTTTCACGCGGTTGACTCAGATTCCATGGCTTTTGAGCTTTGTGCCAAATCGGGTTTCCGGGAAGCTGCAAGAAAAGCAAAACCAATTTTGCTTGAACCGATCATGAGAGTGGAAGTCGTAACCCCCGATCAATACATGGGTGACGTTACCGGTGACCTGAATCGTCGTCGCGGTATGTTAGAAGGAATGGACAATCGTGCCGGTGCGCAGGTGATAAAGGCAAAAGTTCCGTTGAGTGAAATGTTTGGGTATGTAACGCAATTGCGCAGCCTGTCATCCGGTCGTGCGTCAAGCACCATGGAATTTTTGCATTATGCTCCAGCGCCTGCCAACATCGCGGAAGAAGTAATCGCAAAAGTGAAGGGCAAAGTGAATGCTTGAAATTGCTAGTTTAAAGGCGCGT
>VBAU01000114.1:0-4886 GCA_005883855.1 Bacteroidota bacterium | reverse complement strand
TTTCTTTTAACAAAACCTTGCGGTGATCTCGGTCAAATCCCGCGCAGGCAGGGCTTTCAGGGCACTATCTTTGTACAAACATTCTCATTAACCCCGTTTTTAAAGTCCGGCAGGTCCGTTCGCGGATATGAAAAACACTTGCCCTACTAAGAATTAACAACAATAACAACAATGTATCAACGGCGGTAATGGAATAGAGGGATTCGTAAGAATCCCTCTCTTTATTACGGCCGTTTTGTATTTTTTACCGGGACGCATTCTTTTTCTAATGTATGACGATGTTTTGGCATCAATCTTGGGAGAAAGGCACGCGGCGGATTACGAACTTTTTAGGATTCTTTAAACTACCCGGCAAATAATAGATCAATAGTCCTCACGAAAAAACGATTGGACCAAAAATTTGTAAACATGAAAACATACACATTGTTCACGGCCGTTTTGCTAACCTTTATTTCCTCTGTTTCTCTGGTCTCTTGTTCTAAAAATGAAAACTCATCCTCTGGAAACGCCAAATTGGAAGTTTACCTGACGGATAATCCCGCGAATTATGACCAGGTTGTTATTGATGTGAAAGATGTGCAGATAAACTTAAGCACCGATTATACGAGCGGATGGCAAAGCCTTTCGACAGTTAAAGCCGGTTCCTATGACCTTTTAAGGTTGGTGAATGATAAGGATACCTTACTAGGCAATTCTGATATAGGCACCGGGACCCTGCAGCAAATGCGATTAGTTCTTGGCCCTAACAATTACGTTGTAGTAAACGGCCAGAATATTCCTCTTGAGACGCCCAGCGCTCAACAATCGGGTTTGAAGCTAAACATTCATCAAACCATTACAAGTGGCATTCTGTACACGATCACTCTTGATTTTGATGCCGGCAAATCGATTGTGAAAACTGGCAACAATAAGTACATATTAAAACCTGTGATTCGAACTGTGTTTAATGCGGTAGGTGGAAGTATCAAAGGGTTTGTGCTACCTGATTCTGTTACCACAGCTGTATATGCGTTGCAGGGCCCTGATACTATTGCAACCACATTTACAGGATCGAATGGTGGATACCTGATAAAAGGATTGGCTGCGGGTTCCTATAATTTGAGCTTTGTGCCTGGCGATACAACGTTTACTATCCAGACAAAAACAGGAATTGCTGTTACGATGGGCAATGTAACAATGGTTGACACCGTGCACCTGCATCATTAAAAAAATTACAATCCTTGAGAGAAAAGGGTCAGTTTTTTTAACTGGCCTTTTTTTATTGGTCGGATTTAAGAGGATCATGGAAGACAAAAAAGACTCCCCAAATTGATGCGATGACCGTGGACAGGTAAAACAGTAAGCTGATGACAAGGGCCACTTGCACGTCGAGGTGGAAATATTTTGCACCTTCGACAAACACGAGCTCCCGTGTACCTAAACCAGCACCCAAGGAAATTGGAAATACGGCTACAATGGCAGCAATGAGGAAAATAAAAACCCATTGAGGTTGATTGATCGGTAGTTGGATCGATAACAAAATGGAGTAAATGCAAAAGACCTGGGTAACTTGGACGATAAATCCCCAAAGAAAAGTGGCCCAAAAACCCGGGAGAAAATCTGTAAAATAAAATCGTATCACAAAATACAGCACGACTACTGCCGTGACTGCCCCGCAGATGAGTATAGTGTCGTACACCGTCTTTTCAAGAATCACTACTCCGTAAACGGACATGATCAATCCCAATGCGAGTAAACCGCTGAACCGGTCCAGCAACACTGCTGCAGAAGTTTTTTTATAGGGCGCATTGTATTTTCTTTTCAGCAAAACAACTTTGTAAGCATCTCCACTGATCGACCCAGGAAGAAAAAGATTATAGAACATCCCAAGCCAGTACAACTTTATGTTTTTCCATTCAGGTAAATGAATTTGGATGTTTCGGAAATAAATATTTAACCGAAACGCAGAAAAAAGTTTTGACAGCGTTAATAACAGCACTGCCAACGCGAGCCATGACCAGTTTGCCTGGAAGAATGCTTTTTTTGCCGTACCAAAGTCAATCTTTTTCGAAATATACCAGAAACATAAAACGGTGACCGCAATTTTCAACACCAATTTCAAAACCCTGTTCAGTTTTGATTCTTGTTTAACGGTGGCTTCTTCCATTCTATTTTATGATTCAGGTTGAGATGGTTAAATTTATCTGTGAAAAATCCGTGCAAGTAAATCCAAAATCGATGAATAAAAAAATAGTGTTCTTCTCGGTACTACTGATGAAATGTTGTTTGATTCAGGCACAAATTCGTAAACCTGTTGGCGAAAAAATGCTGAAACGGGGAATGGTGATTACAGAAGACACGAAAATTAAAAAGGGAGTTTATAAGCTCGACGCCGGCCGCGACTTTGACCACCCAGTGATTTTAATTGATGGGTACCGCATAACAGTCGATTTTAATAATGTTACCCTGCAGGGAAGCAATTCGACAAAGAAACCGGATGATTTTTTTGGTGTAGCGATAATCATCAGTAGCAAAAGCAGCAACATCACTATCAAAAATCTAAAGGTAAAAGGCTATAAAGTCGCTTTGCTGGCAAAGGATGTCACCAGCCTTACGGTTGAGAATTGTGATTTTAGCTATAATTACCGGCAGCACCTGAATAGCACGCAGGAGAAGGAAGACATTTCAGATTGGATGAGCTACCATCACAATGAAAACGACGAATGGCTTCGTTACGGTGCGGCAATGTATTTGCGCAACTGCAATATTGCTATCATTCGAAATTGCAAGGTGACGGGTGGCCAAAATGCGTTAATGATGACAGATTGTAACGATGGCCTGGTAATGAACAACGACTTCTCTTTTAATTCAGGCATTGGCATAGGCATGTACCGCTGCAACTACAATGAAGTTGTCTACAACAAAATCGACTTCAACGTGCGAGGGTATAGCCACGGAATTTATAACAGGGGCCAGGATAGCTCAGGAATTTTAGTGTTTGAACAAAGCAGCCATAATCTGGTTTATAAAAACTCGGTGACACATAGCGGCGATGGATTCTTTCTATGGGCCGGTCAAACCACCATGGATAGCGGTGGGGGAGGTTGCAATGACAATTTAATTTTAGGAAATGATTTTTCGTATGCACCAACCAATGGAGTTGAAGTTACATTTAGCAGGAACAAGATTTTGAAGAATCGAATTTTCGAATGTGACAATGCCATTTGGGGCGGATATAGTTACAATACTACTATAGCAGGCAACCAATTTCGCAATAATAATGTGGGCATCGCCATTGAGCATGGACAGGACAACGATATCTACAATAACCTTTTTTTTAGAGACCGTGTTGCCATAAAACTTTGGGCAAAAACGGAACAACCAGCGGACTGGCCTTACGTTAAGGCTCGCGACACAAGGAGCCGAAATTATAATTTGGTACTAAATAGTTTTAATGAGAATAAGACTGCCATAGATGTGGTAAGAACGGATTCCATCAAAGTTTTCGGGAACTATTTTTCGCATAGTGACGAATTGATAAAAGCAGATTCCACCGTAACCAACGTCGATACCACGCAGGACGATGCGCTCGTTGACAAGTTTTCCGCCGATACATCGATATTAGATACAGCTTTTGCTAATCACATTGATCCCTTCAAAGGACGCGGGGTACTCAATGGAAGAAAAAACATTTTGATGACCGAATGGGGGCCTTATGATTTTCGGTCCCCGGTCATTTGGAATACAAATCCAACAGATACATCCGACATGATGTCTTTTGACATAAAAGGTCCGAATGGAAAATGGAAAATAAAATCTTACAAAGGTGTAGACAGTATCTCGTCAAAAAGTGGCAACGTTCCGGCAACGATCACGGTAAAAAAATTAAAAGCTGAAACGACCGACATAGAAATTCAACTGGAATACGTGGGAGAGGAGATCAAAACGCCCTTGGGCGAAACCATCACGAAAGGAAAACCGTATTCATTTTCATTTCGCAAATTTTTTCAACCGATCGACTGGACCGTGAATTGGTTCAGCGTGGATACAACGGCATACAATCCAATAACGACCGGAGAGTTATTTGCCCCTAATGTGAAGATGCGAGCTGCGAGGACGGAAAAGACATTGAAACTGGACTATGCCTGGTGGGGTGGAATTAAGACAGATGAGGGGCAGATGCTCCAGTTTATAACACTTGCTGAAGGGACTGGTAATTTTCAGCAGGGTGAATATGAGATTGGCGTCACGTGGGATGATGCTGTCAGGTTGTACGTCGATAACAAATTGCTGATTGATGAATGGAGCCCTTCAAAGTACACCTTTGATGAGTCGCCGCATAAAACAATTAAACTCGATCTTAGCGCGGGTATGCATCATTTTCGGGTTGAGCATATTGAACTTGGTGGATTTGCGACGTTGGCTTTAAAGATTAAAAAAGTAGAGTAAGCATCACACGCTGGAACGATTTCTGCATTTTGTATAAGAGTCCATGTCAACGACCGCTTAAAAACGCTTAAATAAAAAAACTACTTATGAAAAATTCACTCACCGTATTGCTTTTAGTGACCTCACTAGCGGCGTTCTCCCAGAGAAACAAGAAAAATGATTTTGAAAAGGAAAATTTCTTCCGGGTCGGCTTCAACGCCGGAATAAACATTAACAGGATCCTGGGGAAATCATTTACGGACGAATTTAGCTTCGATTACGGCTTGCGAGGATTGATGCAGTTTAATTTTTCACGCAAATTCGGCCTTCAACCGGAGGTCGGATTCGTGCAGTCCTCATCGACGCAGTCAAATGATTTTTCCGATATATACGATGACATTGCGTTGGGCGGCGACCAGATAAAAAAGGCAAAACTGGATTATCTGAAAATCGGCAGCATGCTCAATTATAACCTGGGG
>VBAU01000113.1:4521-9096 GCA_005883855.1 Bacteroidota bacterium | reverse complement strand
GACAGCAATGACGCATATTGCAATTCAAGAAAATCAGAACGGCAAAGTGGTAGACTGGATGGAGAAAGTTAGTGACGATCAATACCAAAAGTAATTTATAGCAAACCGCCGGAGCAAATCATGCATATCGCTTTTTGAAGGCCGATGGATTTTCGCTTGTCAATTTTTTAAATAATTTATTGAAGTGTGACGGGCTTTCAAATCCAACTTCATAGCAAACTTCTGAAACACTAAGGCCCTTCAACAGCAAAGTTTTCGCCTGGGTAATCCGATACTGGTTGACAAAATCAGTGAATGTCATTTTTGTTTGCCTTTTAAAATACCTGCAGAATGCCGGCGTGCTTAAATGCACATTGGCGGCAACGACATTTACATCGGGATCCTGGTCATAATTGGCGTGTATGTATTGGTACACGGAGCCCATCCGGATTTTATCATCCATGAACAGCTTCACACTGGTGTCTTTTTCATTCAGCTCAGTCACGTCACTTGATGTAGCAAGAGTGTGAAATACTTCCAACAAGTTCAGTAATTGCTCGAAATGCGCGAGTGTTTGAATTTTTTCCAGCTTTTTGGCAACGATTCGTTTGGTTTCTCCGGTAAACGAAAGTCCGAGGTACGCTTTTTCAAAAAGTTCATTGATCCTCGAAAATTCAGGCGTCTCTTTGAATGCATCGCCGAGGAAATTTTGTTTTAGTTGTACAACAATTTGGTGGTATTCTGTTTCGATTCCATAATCAAAATTTAAGTGAGGCACGTTCGGACCAATCAAAACCAGGTCACTTTCCATAAAACTGGATATATGTTGTCCAACGTGGCGAATCCCGGTCACTGCTTCCACATATACCAATTCGTATTCGGGATGATAATGCCAGAAGAAATAATTTTTGAGACTCGGCTGGAAGAGTTTAAAAGACTGGCCTGGACCGGGCAGTACGATTTCTTTTTGAATCTTCACCTTTCACATTTTCTCTATAAAGTTCAAAAAAGCCGGGATGATAAAGAAAAAAAATCAATACAGAGCAAATGAAGGTCATTTTAGAGGAAGCAATCCCTTTTCTGTTGTCGCAATTTTGAGTTATTAAATCATTTTAATAACGCTATATGGAACAACAAACAATGGCTCCGACAATGGGAGTCGCCAACGCACATAAAGACATTCCCGGTAATCCTTCTACAGCAAAAAGCAGTAACGTAAAATTGAACGATCGCAGCAATGGCAAGCTGTTGCGCATTCTTTCAGAGGATGATTGGAAGTTTTGGGTATACCATGGATACATCGTTATCAAGAACGCGGTTCCAAAAGAACAAGTAGAGCGCTTAGCCAACTTCTTGTGGGAATTTGAAGAGAAGGACCCGAACGATCCTGAAACCTGGTACGCACCCCCGCGGGCTGAAATGAAGATGAAGGAACTCACCAACACCGGAATGGTCGAGGTGTACAACCACCAATACCTGTGGGACAACAGGCAATTTCCAAAGGTTCATCAAGCCTTTGCAGACATATGGGGTACAGAGAAGTTGTGGGTCACCATTGACAGAGCAAATCTCAATTTTCCAATTCGCCCCGGCCACGAGTACAAGGCATTTATTCATTGGGATTATGATCCCGAAACAAAGCCACAAAATGTGCAGGGTGTTTTAGCATTAGCCGATCAGACAGATCCAAACATGGGGGGTTTTCAGTGCCTTCCTGAATTGTATCGCACCTATGAAACCTGGAAGTTGACACAGCCTGACGACAGAGATCATTTCAAACCTGATGTAAGTGGCTTTGACATTGTAAAGGTGCCAATGCAGGCCGGCGATCTTTTGATATTTAACAGCCTTCAACCGCACGGCATACGAGTGAACATAAGTGGTAACAAAGTTCGTATGGCGCAATACATTTCTATGATGCCTGCAGAAGAGGACAACGATGAATTACGTGAATGGCGAATTTCATCCTGGCGGGAAAGGCGCGCACCTGAAGGTTACGCATTTCCCGGCGATCCAAGAAAATGGGAGCAAACAAAATACGACCCCGCAGTGCTGTCACCATTGGGACGAAAATTATTGGGTCTGGAAAGATGGTAAAATTTATAGACATCAATTCGCCGTAGAGACAACGCATGCGTTGTCTCTACGGCATGCGTTGCCTCTACCGCGAATAAAATTTATCCTCCTTCCAATTGCGTGGATTATTAATGATATAATTCCTGATCGCATAAAATTCGTCCTCATTTCGAATGATGTGATCATGAAACCGGGATTGCCATCCAAATGTCAAATTGTTTTCATTGCAATATTTTGTTACCGCCGATTTGAAGGAACCAACCATTGATGACATTGTTTTTTTGCCCTGGTTGCGAAAACGCCGGTGGTTGGGGTTTTTGGGGGATTCACCCGCGTTGGGTTGTAGAGACAGGGCATGCCCTGTCTCTACCGCGTTAAACCCGCCGCGATGGTTCCCACACGGTTTTTCAATGATGATGATGCCATGCAAATGATTCGGCATGACGGAAAATTCGTCCAATTTGAAATAGGAAAAATGGTCGGGAATTGCCCTCCAGCATTTATTTGCCCTTTCACCAATCTGCGAAAATTGCATTTGTGAATTGACCACCTCTCCAAAAAAATGTTCGCGATGGGCCGTGCAAATGGTAACGAAATACGAACCATTGCTAGCGTAATCCCACGTTGACAATCGCGCTGATGCAATTCGGTATTTATTTCGGAATTTAATTGGCATTGGTTTGATCGTACACCAAAAATCCAGCTTGCCAATTGGTCGGCCCGGGTGATTTGGGCCTCCCGCTGTGGGAAATTTCTTCGCCGGTTACCGATTATTCTGGCATGGGTACAGACAGGGCATGCCCTGTCTCTACCCATGCCCAATCAAATTATCCCCTAAAATGCCTTCTTCCCATTTAATTCATTAATGTTTGCCTGCGGTGCCAATGCCTTGTGGTCTTTCTCTACAACGAGATCCTTTTCCAGTTTGAAAGACGCTGTTGATTTTATGTTCGATGATGATGCACCTATCTTCACCGTGTAATTTCCAGCATCCGCAACCCACGAAGAAGAGTTGGTGTCAAACGACGCTAAATCAGACGGTCTCAATGTAAATGTGATCGTTTCGGATTTTCCCGGCTGTAACAAACCTGTCTTTGCAAAGCCTTTCAATTCTTCCGACGGTTTATCCAATTTGTTTGATGGTGCACTTAAATAAAGCTGAACAACTTCTTTTCCTGCAACTTTTCCGGTGTTCGTTATTGTTATTGTGCCCGTGAGTTGTCCATTGAAGCTCGAGGAATTCAATTTCACTGGACTGTAGCTAAAGGTCGTATACGATAAACCATAACCAAATTCATACGCTGGCTTTACTCCAAATGTGTTGAAGTAACGATAACCAACATAAATACCTTCTCCGTAGGTAACTTCCCCTGGGATTTGTTTCATTCCAAACATCCCCGCCGTCGCCTTTTCTGGGAATTCTTTCCCAGGAAAGTTCTTTGCTGAGGAAACATCGTTGTAGGATGCAGGAAATGTTGTCGCCAACTTGCCCGAAGGATTTACTTTTCCACTCAAGACGTCTGTTATGGCGTTTCCACCTTCTTGTCCGGGCTGCCATGCCAGCAAAATAGCATCAACTTTATCACGGAATGACGTCACATCAATAACACCGCCGATATTCAGAACGACAATCACTGGCTTGTGTTTCGCGTGAAAAGCATCAGTGATATTTGTAAGCATTTCCTTCTCCAGGTTAGTCAGCTCATAGTCATCCGCAACCTTCCTGTCGTTTCCTTCGCCGGCGTTTCTTCCAATATAAAAAATAGCAACATCCGAACGAGCAGCTTTTTCGTCAACGCCCTTTTTATCGAACGCATATTCTGGTGCATAAGGTGTGGGATTCATGAGCTCCTGGAGTAGATTCTTCTTCGGATGCTTTGTCGTGTAGTCTTTCAAGTAAGCGACATAAGTCTGCTGCACATCCTTCTCTGTTTTATATCCTGCATTCTTCAGACCGTCCGCGAGTGAAATAGCGTAAGCCTTGTTCACATCACCGCTCCCCGTGCCACCGGCGATAAGTTCATAAGCGTGGTTACCAAAAACAGCAATAGTCATGGAATTTTTTATTGGCAATGAGTTACCGTCATTTTTCAACAACACCATGCTTTCTGCAGCGGCCTCTCTTGACACTTCTGCGTGTTTCTTCAGATCCGCATGATTAGAATATTCATAAGCCTTAAATGTGGGCGTCTGCAGCATTACTTTTAAGATGCCTTCCACATTTTCGTCTAACACACTTTCCGAAAGTTGTCCGCTCTTTACGGCATCAATGATAGTTTTTACCTGTGTCGGTGTCCCCGGCATGAGTAAGTTATTTCCCGCTTTCAGTTGTGCCACGGCGTCTTTGCCTCCAAACCAATCGGTCATCACAAATCCTCGATAACCCCATTCATCTTTCAAAATTGTGGTTATCAGGTCGCGGCTTTCCGAGGTATAGGTACCGTTGATTAAGTTATAAGAACTCATGATCGCCCAAGGCTGCGAGTTTTTCACAGCTATCTCAAAGTTTTTTAAATAGAT
>VBAU01000113.1:2690-4500 GCA_005883855.1 Bacteroidota bacterium | reverse complement strand
CTGACCACTGTGTTTAGCGTATTGCGGTTCGTCTCCTGGTTATTTGCCGCATAGTGTTTCATCGTAGCTCCTACTCCTTGTGATTGAATCCCATTAATGATCGCGGCCGCAGTCTTGCCGGACACCAGGGGATCTTCTGAATAATACTCAAAATTTCTTCCCCCGAGAGGATTGCGATGAATATTGACACCTGGTCCAAGGATAAAGTCAATACCATAGGCTTTGATTTCCTCACCAAATGCGATTCCTACTTTTTTGACCAAGGCCGTATCCCAACTCGACGCCAAAAGGGTTCCGACAGGCCACGCCGTCGAATATAAATTGTCTGCAGAGTCCTTGGCACTCATCATAAACCTGTGAATGCCCGCAGGGCCATCAGCGAGATTCAAAGAAGGAATACCCAATCTTATTATTGGTGCTGTATGACCCGATATCCCGGCGATCTTATCAGGTGTTTGATCAGTTTGCCCCATGTTCAATCCAGGTATGGAAAAACCTTTACCCACAACCAACTTGACCTTTTCCTCGAGTGTCATTGCGTTGATGATTGTCGGAATGGCATCTTTGCCCAACTGGGGAGCTGTGTTTTGAGCATGGCTACTGGGGAAGGCACAAACCATGATGCACAGCATAGCAGAATATGACCGAAACAACCTCATTGTATTTTTATTAAAGAATGAATAATAAGCAGGCACACTTCTAAGACTTTTTTATTTGACCGTTTTTACACGTTCACCCTCTGCATCAAACATGCCCATGAGGTTTCCCGTGACATGATCGTCATCTTTCTTGTTCATCACAAGATTTACATCATATCCCTGTACATTAAAGTAAAGAGTTGCTGAAGTTGTGCCTAGCTCTACCTTATCAAGCTTGGATATCTGAGTGCCTGTGGAATCTTGCACAACACCCGTCATCGTGGTGTCTTTCTTTTCCAGAACAAAAAACATTTTTGCGTCTCCTTGTGGAAGCCCTTTTATGAGTACATTCCACTTACCGGCAAAATAGTCTGCACCTCCGCCGGTTTGCGCGTGCACGCTAAAGGTCAAAAACAGAATAAATACTCCTGTGAACATCGATTTGAACTTTGTCATTTTAATTGGTTTTTGTGATTGTGAAATCCTAATTTGATTTAATTTTTTAAGCGACTCATAAGTAAGCCAGATACATTTTATAATTTTCTTAGCGTAAAAAGTATGACGTCGTTTTCTCTGAGGTCAACACTTTGATTGAATGTCCTGTTTGCACCAACTGTTCTCGTCTTATGCATCAGCCGTGCTCCTTTTTTTTTGCTTGATCGTTTGTACCTGCTGCTTTGCTAGCTGGTTAGGGCTTCCCAAATCCAGGTAAGTGCTGTACGGATCATTCACCCGGTAACCTGTTTTATAAACGCTCAATTCGTATATTGAAAAATTTTTCGTCATCTCATTTATTAAATTTCAAGAAATGAAGGTAAATGAATTATCTTCACATTTATTAAACTTTAAGAAATAAATTTTTTAACAGTAGAACAGTATGGAAACATTGCGCGACGTAAAGAATTTCCTTGACCGGGGCTATCTGGATTACCGGCCGAACCTAACGGTCGATTGTGCGATCTTTGGATACCATGAAGGTGACGTGCAGCTATTGCTCGTCAGAAATAAAATCCTCCTCAAGTGGTGCCTGCCCGGTGGTTACATCAAGAAAACGGAAAGCCTCGACGAGGCGGCAGCAAGGATCACAGAGGAACGCACAGGAATCGAAGGCTTATTCTTTAAACAGTTTAAGACATTTGGGGATCCTGAGCGAAACGAAGCATATGGAGCAG
>VBAU01000113.1:0-2684 GCA_005883855.1 Bacteroidota bacterium | reverse complement strand
GGAGCAGTTGATACGGATAAACTTTTTGAATTGACGGGTTTCAAAATTGAGGATGAGAACTGGCTGTCCGGGGAAACAGTTTCAGTGGGATTCTACGCCATAAGCGATATTGTAAACGCAAAGCCCCGGGCGGACTTTCTGTCAAGCGAATGTCGGTGGTTTCCCGTTAACGATTTACCCAAGCTTGGATTTGATCACGAAGAAATGGTGAACGAAGCTCTTTCTGCAATGAGAATCCATTTGTATCATTTTCCGATTGGGAAAAATCTATTGCCAGAGAAATTTACTTTGAAAGACATCAAGCTATTTTACGAGGTCATGTCGGGCAAAACACTTCACATCACCAATTTTCCAAATAAACTCATTTCATTGGGAGTGATCAAGAAACTAAACGAGAAAAAACATATTGGTGCACATCGTTCTCCCACCTATTACAAATTCAACCAGAAGGTCTACAACAAGGCGCTTGGAGAGGGTCTGGTCCTGGTTTGAGATTGAAACTCTTGTTGTGCGCATCACTCAATAATTTCCGGTTACAATTTCGGCTAACTCGATTGCCTCGCCATCCGGCCCACGCAAAAAGGCTTGTTTGATTTCCAACCCGCTGCTCGTTCTCACTCTTCTTATCGGTATGGCCAGTTTGCCGCCCGCATCGATCCCTCGTTGAAGTGCAACGGCAATGTCTTTTACCTCAACACCCACATGCTGGAACAAATTGCCCTGCCTCGTTGTGTCGTTTGGATCGACTCGTTCCGCTAATTCGTACACAAAATCCTGACCGGGGAACTTGAGAAAGACAATCTTTACCGAACGCCTGAAAGTCGAATCCGCCTGGGTAATTTCCAACTGATTGAAGTGGTCTGCCACTTTTAAGTCAAAAGCTTTCGTGTAAAATTTCAGAGACGAATCAATATTATGTACTGCTAAATACAAATGATTAAACGCAGGAGGACTCTGTTGGCTTTGACCGATGACAGGACAGTACGGCACCAGAACCAAAACAGAAAGTAGTGACATCAAAAGGGGTTTCATGAGATTTATTTTTGAAGTGTAGAGAGAAGAAAACTAAAATATACTTTTATTCAATTGTCTCCGAAGAGTCGCCTGAAAGGGACTCTGCGTGAAAGTCACATAGATTTCAACTGCAAAAACTTCCCGAGAACGGTATATCTCTTATTCAACTGGATTCGTAAATTATTGTTTGCAAGAAGTATCAGACTCACATTGTCGCTCGAGGCATTAAGATTAAAATAGACACCCTTTGTTAATTCTTGCTGCTCTGTGAAAGACAGCTTCGCTTTCAATGGGAAGTCAGCAGTAAATCCGAGTATTTCGACGGTTTGATCCAACAAGACATTTCCGAGTCTTAGTAATAATTCTTTGAAATGTATCAACGACGTGTCCGTTGTGGTATTGAACAGTTCGATCAATTTCTCGGGGATCAGTCCGATGGTGTAGAGTGTACTTATCCTGGTCTTCATCTGTGATGAATCAATTATCGTTGCTAAGGTTTTATATCCAGGAGAAGCATTTAAGCCCTCGATGACTTCATTGTAAAAACTTGTTTTCAAATTCCCAACCAGGGCCATAGTATCATAACAGTTGAACGCATTTTGGATGGATAGCAGTTTGAATACATTTGCAAAGTGTCTGCTGGTGTCCAAAAGCACCGTCCCTTTATTAATATCGATTCCTTCTCGACTATTGATACTGCCTATGTAAACCTTGTCCTGCAGTTGTAAATAAAAAGCGTCGGAAAATAACGGTTCACTCGTGCAGTGCTGGTAATATCTTTTCCATTCTGAAAGAGCCTGCCTGTAGTTATCGTTTGGTGAGTAGACGTTACTACTTACCGATTCAAATTTCAGCGTAGGCGATTTTGTATTCGATTTACAACCTACGATGATAACGCAGGCAAAACAAAAAGTGAGGAGTGTGTCTTTTTTGAGCATCGGTGGAGGCATGTCCGGACAATTAACAATTATAAATTTAAAGTTTTAAACGAGAGTATATTCGTACCGGACTCTTTTTTAATTGCGAATTGACGGTGCATAAACAGGCGACAATTCAGTTGACTTACGCTGCAATTCATCTTATTTCCTCACACACCAATATCCTCATTCCACAAGTCGGGATTTGTTTTGATGAAATCTTCCATCATTTCAATGCACTCACCGTCGTTGATGACAATTATCTCAACTCCGTTTTGAATGAGTAATGTTTCCGCTCCTGTGTAAGTTTGGTTTTCACCTATGACCACTTTTGGAATTCCATACAATAAGATAGCTCCGGTGCACATTGGACAAGGCGAGAGTGTTGTATACAGGACACAGTTTTTATAAATTGAAGACGGTTGCCGTCCGGCATTTTCCAGGGCATCCATTTCTGCATGAAGTACGACACTTCCTTTCTGGATTCTTTTGTTGTGGCCGCGTCCTATGATCCGACCTTCGTGGACGATTACCGACCCGATCGGTATGCCTCTTTCTTTCAGGCCCGCTTTTGCTTCGGATATTGCTGCCTTTAAAAATTCATTCATGTTTCTAATTGCAACTGTCGATAATAATGATGCCGACACAGACTGCATCAGCATTTACTAATTATTTCTTTATTGCATACCCGCTGTAAAGTATGTTCATGTCATTACTTTCAACGAGCCAAAAGTTTTTGCCAAGATCAGCGTA
>VBAU01000112.1 GCA_005883855.1 Bacteroidota bacterium | reverse complement strand
CAGCGTCATTGTAATCAAATATCGCATTGCCATCCCCACTGAATCCGTCTTCCAGTTTTACTACTGCCCTTTTAAGAAGCGGATCTTCCGTTTTTAACTCGCATAAGGATTTAATCAGGTCTTCTTTGGTGTGCAGGTTTTCCCGTCCTTTCGGCATTGCGACGCCAGCCGTTTTAAAGACCATTCTACTTCCTGACTTGGTGCCGAGCCAACACAAATCAGGATCACATCCGTAAATCGGAAGCCCGAGTGCCATGGCAAGCTTTTTTTCTAAAGCTGTCACATTAAAGCATACAAGGTGTGCTGCATGATTTACCGGAACGCTTTTTTTGATCCGCGCTACTAAACGCTTGCGTTGCAGAATTTTCTCTGTCAGCGATACGGGTGACGAATCATAGCAGCTCAGCATTGTCAGCCGTTGAGAGGCATGGTAACCAGTTATGCCCGGTAACAAATGCAAATAATAGTCGATGATAACCGGATCAACGGGAATACTGGTGACGTAGACGATATGTGTGTTGGGCATGCGTAGCAACATTAATAGGCAAAGCATTCGTTCTTCATAGTAGATCTGACCGGTAAGCTTATCCACGATTTGCGGATCAAGAGTGAGTGACGGAACTACTACAATTGTTTTCGGAGCCAGCCTGTCTGGAAATGCATGCTTGAATTGGTAAATGAGAGATCGCTGTAATTTTTTGAACGACGAATTATGTGCACCCGTCGTCGATAAGGACTTGGGGCGCGATACTTTGCTGACGGTGATCATAATATTAAACGAAAAGATAGCACGGAGTAAAACCAAATCACCTGATTTCGGTCAGGCGAATACCTAATTGTTATCCATTTATTCTTTCTTTGCACCATGCAAAATCAGAAGGTCATCATTATAACCGCTCCCTCCGGAGCGGGTAAAACGTCGATCACTCATCATTTGCTACACACAATTCCGCAATTAGGCTTTTCAATTTCTGCAGCTACTCGAAGACCGAGAGATCATGAGAGAGATAAAATCGATTATTACTTTATTTCCGAAGAAGAATTCAGACGCAAAATTCAGAAAAATGAATTTGTAGAATGGGAGATGGTATATGAGGGAAAGTATTATGGATCTCTGAAGTCAGAATTGCAACGGATATGGAAACTGGGAAAAATTCCGTTGCTCGA
Organism: Bacteroidota bacterium; assembly: GCA_005883855.1. GTDB lineage: Bacteria > Bacteroidota > Bacteroidia > Chitinophagales > Chitinophagaceae > VBAU01. The sequence goes on along the minus strand of VBAU01000112.1, from coordinate 3,651 downwards.
TATCGATGTCAAAGGCGCCATTCATGTGCAACAACAATTTCCAAAAAGCACACTCTCCATTTTTGTAGAACCACCTGCCATCGAAGAATTAAAAAAACGGTTATTTTCAAGAGGCACCGAAACGGAAGAAAGCCTGCAGGCAAGAATCGACAAAGCCAGCTACGAACTTTCCTTTCAACACAGTTTCGATAAAGTAATCGTCAATGATCAACTCGATCGCGCATGCAAAGAGGCCGAACAAATAGTAAGGGAATTCATAGACTTGTCGGGTAAAATGGACAATAAGCAATGAGCAATTCACGGCACAATCGTTAAACGTGTCAATCTCGTCGCGTAAGGCTCGCTGAATGCTTTCCTCCCCCGGTACTACCTGTCTGTCTATCGCAAGGGAGGTTGAATTGGGTTTATTTATCTTTACGGGGAATGCTTGACGTCAAGACCATCATATGGTTCGTGATCACGCTGCTGCTCATGGGATTCTTCGCAGGAATTGAAATGGCATTTTACAGTGCCAATCGCCTTGGCATTGAACTTAAAAAGAAGCAGGCAACTACCTCTGGGAAATTATTGGCACAGTTCACAGAATCACCAGTTCGGTTTCTTGGGACCACCCTGATTGGCTTCAATATTTTTTTAGTGTTTTTCAGTTTGCAAGTGTCAACCGTGATGCGTCCCGCGTGGAATTATCTTGAAAAAAAGATCAACACTCAAATCCCGGGAACGGTCGACATCATCGTGGAGATCATCATTGCGACGTTCGTTGTGATCATTTTCGCAGAATTTATTCCGAGGGCCATTTTTCGGGCCCGAAGCAATGCGTGGCTTAGCCGCATGGCGTGGGTCATTGATTTCTTTTACCAAATGCTGTATCCTCTCGCCTCCGGTCTGATCAAACTTTCCGAATGGCTTCTCGTATATGTATTCAATGTTCGCTACAACGAAAAAAAAGCCGCATTGAACCGCAATGACCTCGACCAACTTTTTCAGCAAAGTCATGACATGGGTGATGACCGAGAAGAGTTAAACACAAGACTGTTTGAAAACGCGTTGGAACTTCCTAAGATAAGGATTCGCCAATGCCTTGTTCCCCGAAAAGAAATTACAGGAATTGACCGAAGAGTATCGATGCAGGAAGTGAGAAAGAGATTTATCGAAACAAAGCTGAGTAAGTTAGTCGTCTTTGAAAACAACATCGATCATATTGTCGGCTACATTCATCAACTTGATCTCTTCAAGAATCCTGCGGATATCCAGTCGATATTGTTGCCGATCCCTGCGGTTCCTGAAAGCATGAGTGCTGCCGATCTCATTAGCAAATTCACGAAGGAGCGCAAGAGCATTGCGTGGGTGGTAGATGAATTTGGGGGCACCGCCGGCATCATAACAATGGAAGATGTGTTGGAAGAAATTTTCGGTGAAATCGAGGACGAATACGATGCAGAAGAATTTATTGAGAAGCAACTTTCAGACACCGAATATATTTTTTCCGGTCGCATCGAAGTAGATTACCTCAACAAAAAATATGATTTTGAATTCCCCGTCACCGAATCAGAAACGCTATCCGGGTATGTAATCAATTATCACGAAACGATCCCCGGCCAAAAAGAACGCATTATAATCGGCGACTATGAGTTTGATATTATTAATGTCAGTGATACCCGCATTGAAACGCTGAAGTTGAAGAAACTGAAGTAAGTTTTTTGCCACTTATCAAGAGACTTGCCCAAATTCCAAGAATTGTTTTTTCGAATTATCTCAAGAGGTGTACATTGGTTCATCTAAAACAATGTTATGAGAAAATTATGCTTTTTGCTGTTATTTGGGGCATTCTTAGGCTCCGCAATAGCACAAGAAAATAAACCTTCAGGGCCCCCACCGGGCGATACGAGCAAGGCAAAAAAACCGGCAAACATGGCTGACAAAGTAAAAGGAAGTCGTAAGATCGACGGCTTGTTTACTCTTTACCAGGATACCGCCACGGGAGGTTTGCAGATCTATGTCAAAAAAAATCAATTGGGCAAAGATTACATCTATCAAAGCTTTTCAATGGGTGGTCCAACGAGTTTGTTTTTGAATCAAAACATGATCCGTGAAACCTGGGTATTTAAGATTCAAAAGGCCTTCGATAAAATTGAATTTAGCCAGGTCAACAATAGTTTTTACTATGACAAGAACAATGCAGTGAGTAAGGCTGCGGATGTAGATGTAACAGGCGCTGTGTTTTATTCGGATAAAGTAGCGGCCGAAGATTCAAGCGGCTACCTGGTATCAGGTGATGGATTATTCCTGAGCGAAAAACTGGATCCGATCCGTCCTCTGATTCCCCCAACGATACCACCAGGCACATTTTTCAATCTCGGCACACTTAATTCCGCAAAATCAAAGTATGACAAGGTCAGATCTTTTCCTAACAACACAGATGTTATAGTGGAACTGGCTTATGATAACCCCACTCCTTACAACGGTGGAGGCAAGGACATTACGGACGCTCGCTACAATCGAATAAAATTCCAACATTCTTTTCTCGAAATGCCCAACAGTGATTATCGCCCTCGCCGCGACGATCCGAGAGTGGGATATTTTATGCAGGAGGTCGACAACCTGACTTCCATTAAAGTAGCCGATTACAAAGACATGATCAATCGCTGGAATCTTGTAAAGAAAGATCCAACTGCTGCGCTGAGTGAGCCTGTTGAACCAATTGTGTGGTGGGTTGAAAACACTACGCCTGTTGAGTTCAGGCAAACCATCGTGGAAGCCGGATTGAAATGGAATGAGGCTTTTGAAAAGGCCGGGTTCAAAAACGCAGTTGTGATGAAGATCATGCCCGATGATGCGGACTGGGATCCTGCCGATATTCGGTACAATGTCATTCGTTGGGTATCTTCTCCATATCCGACGTATGGAGCCATCGGGCCCAGTTTTGTAAATCCAAAGACGGGAGAGATAATCGGTGCCGACATAACGGTTGAATGGTTCAGCGGAAGTGCCACACCCATACAAGAGGAATTGTTCAACGGATACCCGGCTATAGGAGAAATGCAGGACAATGATCCGACCAAATTGTTTTTGTCCGCCAATCAGCAAAAGCATTGGATGAATTGTAACCTGGCGCAGGAATTAAAGGCTCAGTTTACGACTGGACTAACTGTTCTGGATATTGATGGTGCAAGCCCGAAAGAGATCACTGAAATGCACAAACAATTCTTGTATTACCTCATCATGCACGAAATGGGACACACGATGGGTTTGAATCATAACATGAAGGCTTCACAAATGCTTAGTCCTGCTGACCTCAACAACACTACTTTAACTCATACGGAAGGGTTGCAAGGATCGGTCATGGATTATCCGGCTATCAATGTTTCACTGGATCGCTCCAAACAAGGCGATTACTATACCACGAAGGTCGGCCCATATGACGCTTGGGCCATTGAATATGGCTATACGCCATTCAGTACAACCGATGAGGAAGCAGGGCTGAAGAAAATTCTTGCTCGAAGCGGTGAAGCCAATCTCGCTTTTGGCAATGATGCGGACGACATGCGAAGCTTTGGAAATGGAGTTGACCCAAGAGTCATGATCAATGACATGAGTAGTGATATGATGGGTTATGCTGAAGACCGCGTGAAGCTCGTAAATAACCTGATG
>VBAU01000111.1 GCA_005883855.1 Bacteroidota bacterium | reverse complement strand
CAGGCGCTCAAAGAAAAGCGCAACTATTTTAAGGATGAAATGATGAGGTATTACCGGTTTCTTTCCTCCACGGTAAGTATAACAGGATCGAATGCAAAGGATCAGTTCACCATTCTTCAAAATGCAGATGGGTCCGTTACTGTTCAGGGAAGTCAATCGGATAGTGCTCAAAAAATTTCTCGCATACTCTACGAGAGAAAATTTGATCCGCGCGTCACTAAGGAGATAAGGATATATGGGCTGGAAGGGGACGACACGTTCACATTCAGCGGCGAAAAATCACCGATTAAGATCAGGGTAATTGGTGGGCCGGGGAGCGATGAATTTGTTAATCATGGTAACGCGAGTAATGCGCACGTTTACGATGTGAGTTTTGAGAAGAATAGCTTTTCGGGCGATGACAATTTCAAAAAGACAATTACCGATGATCCGGAAAACAATAGTTACACAAGGTTGGGGTATCGCTACAATTCCTTTTCCACGAGTTTGGCGGTTGAGTATTCGTTCGACGGCGGCCTGTTTCTTGGGCCGAAGGTGAAGATTGGAACGCAAGCATTCAGAAAGGACCCTTACGCTTCAAAACAAGTAATGTTTATAACGCGCAGGATAGGTTCTGCTGCGTACCATATAAAATATACGGGTGATTTTGAGAAAGTGTTTGGCAACACTGATCTTCTTGTGGAAAGCGATCTCCAGCTTCCAACGGTACGCACACTTTTCTTCGGCCTTGGGAACAATACCGAGTTTAGCGAAACTCAACCTGGGGCACACAAGAATTATTTGGTGCATTATAATTTGGCCAACGTATCGGTTGCGGCGCAGAATGTTATTAACCCGTGGCTCCGATTCAGGTATGGACCGGTATTTCAGTACTTTAAAGTTGATGCAAATGAAAATCAAAACAACCATGCCTTCACCATTTACCATGCAAACAATAAATCGATCGACTCAGCGAGATTGTACGCCGGGTTAGGTGTGAGCATGGATATCAATACGAAAAATGACGAGCTCATTCCTACGCGAGGCGTTGCCCTGAACATTTATGGAAAATCGCTCGCGGGATTAAACCGCATTAGTAATGCGGTTACAGAAACCGGCGGGCATCTTTCTCTATATACTGACTTTATTTCGAGAAATCACCTGATACTTTCCACCAGTTTTGGAGCCAGCAAGATTTTTGGAAACTATGAATTTGTACAGGCGCAATATCTTGGATTCAAACAAAATTTAAGGGGGTTTCGTTTTGATCGCTTTGCCGGGCGTAGCAGAGCCTACAACAACACGGAATTGCGTTGGAGATTTGGAGATGACATCAACCTCGGACTATTCAGGGGTTCTTTCGGGCTTCTTGCGTTTAACGATGTGGGGCGTGTATGGGTAGAAAACGAGCAGTCAAAAAGATGGCATGACGGATATGGATGGGGAATTTGGATATAACCGGATCACTTACTTATTCGAATGAAGAGAAAAACTTAGCGTTAGTGACCTTTGGATTTCAATTTTAGAGTATGAAATGGATCGAGAAACAAATATGGATAGTCGCCTGTTCTTTTTCACTTCCTGTTGCAGCACAGACAGTGCACGTGGATAGTGATCGAGTTGCTTATCAAAATACAATAACAGTTGCCAACACCAGTCAAGTGGAATTATTTTTTCGGGCACAGAAAGCAATTGCGGATTATGTGACTCAACAACCCGCGCAAATAAAGACTGATGCGATCAATAATGAAATATCGGCGCAGGGAACCATTAAATTACAGTCGCCGTATCATTTAGTCAAAAGTCTTCGGTATACCATCAAACTATCAGTTCATGACGGGGAATATCAATACAGGATTGACTCAGTATACTTACAAGAAACGGAACGGGGCGGAAGCACAAAACTAGCTTCATCCGAACAATTATTGAAAGGCATGGATGTCAGCGGGGCAGCAAGCTGGATAATGGAAAAACAATTAAATGAAATTGACATGAATCTTCAGAAGGTGATTGCGCTTGTGAAAAGTGAGATGAAGGATCAAGGCAATAAGATGTGATACTGAGTCTAATCTATAAAGCCGTCCATCCCCCATCAATCAATAGAGTAGTCCCCGTAATAAGTGAAGCCGCCGGAGAAGCAAGGAACAGCACTGCATTCGCAACATCTTTCGGTTCACCTATTCTCCCCAAAACGATTTTGGAAAGCACATATTTTTTCGCTTCTTCATCTGCAAGATATTCTTCGGTTCCCGGCGTATAAATAAAAGTAGGTGCCACTGCGTTTATCTCCCCCATTCTGCTGCAAAACATTTAGTAAGATGTGCGATACCGGCTTTGGTCATGCAATACACCGCCTCCCCCGGTAACGCAACGAACCCGGCCTGTGAACTCAGATTAATAATTCTTCCATACTGCTGTTTTATCATTAAAGCGCCAGCTAACTGGCTAATAAAAAAAGTTCCTTTCAGGTTTACGGCAAGTGTATAATCAAAATCTTTTTCCGTTACATTTTCTACCAGGTTTTCCGGGGCTACTCCTGCATTGTTTACTACAATATCCAGTCTTTTATAATACTGTTTTATTTTGTCAAAGGCAGCATATACTTCCTCCATTTTACTAACATCCATTTGTAGCGGCAGGGCTTTTCGTCCCAGCGCTTCTATTTCTTTTACTAGCCCATTGTCGGCATCCGCATCTCTCAACCCAAGTGCGATATCGGCTCCTGCTTCCGCTAATGCAAGGGCACAAGCCCTTCCCAGGCCTCTTGCCGCCCCAGTCACTAATGCGATCTTTCCCTTTACGCTTACCTCATCCGAATTTTTCATTTCTATCTATAGTTTACATGGTAAAGTACGAAGAATTCAAATCCAACCATGCCGCGTGAATCTCAGGCAAGCCACATGTACTGAGTTACCTATTCGTTAGATGACGCTCGCTAATAAAGCCATCAAACTGATGCAGTTATTTATCGATACACAATGTTGTCACCCAAACTTCGCTGTACATTTTTTTATTATCGGATAAGCATGGATACTGTTGGCAGATTCTATCTCAGTGAGGCTTATGTCAATAAAAAGGACAGCACATTTCAACATTACGAAGGAGCAGGTAATTACAAAATTATGCCCGCTGCCAATGGCCAGGTGGACGGCGTAGCTCTATATAATATGGTACTGGACGATCAGACTCATGGGTATCTATATCTCCTTGAGGATAGCGTAACTCTTGTTCGTGTTGATAAAAATGGGAAACCGGTGACCGGAGATGACGCTGTCATATTGAAGCGATCGAAATAAGAAACCATGAATCATTTAAGAGTAGCAGTTAGATGGCCCTGGCTATGAAGGCTGGACCGAACCTAAGCAATCCCCACAATCGTGGGGATTTTCTTTCGGAATAACCCTTGACTTGTTCATGTTCGTATTCCATGGAATGATTTATGAAGAAACCAAATGCCAGAATCATCTGCATTTTGGCAATACCCATGTTATGCGTTCGTGCTGTTTTCATTGTACGATATTTTATTTAGCATCTCTTCGCATTTAGTTAAATCTTTTCCAATGTATGAAATATGATTGTCTGGGCGCAGCAAAATATAAAAGTTTTTTTCGGTCCCGAATAAAGATTTAGGGATTTCTTTAAAAGAGTGTAAGGTTATTTTAATTTTTAAATTCTTGAATAGTTGATTGCTATTGCATTCATCATCACCTAAAAATAGAATTTTAAAAGTCGGTTCGTTTAGGTAATCAAATATTTGTTTGCCATCGGCAAAAACAAAATAAGGCATTCTTACGCCTGCCTTAACTTTTCCAATAGAACTGTCAATTGTCAGATAACTATTCTTATAAGAAATTCCTGTTTGTGATATTAATGGAAAAATCTGCTTCTTAACCATTTCACTCTTAGCAACCCAACCAATTATTTTTGTCAAAAAATTCAGCCGTATAAAGTCCCAAAAAGCATTTGTACCTGACATTACATCAAACATTCTGTCTGTTGTTTGTAGCAAATGTTTTGCATTTTCAGTTCTTTCAGCACTATAAGTTTTTAAAACATCTGAATTGACTTCTCCTCTTATTCTACAGGCAATTTTCCATGCTAAATTATATGCATCCTGTATGCCTGTATTCATGCCTTGTCCGCCCGCTGGTGTATGAATGTGTGCAGCATCACCTGCTATATAACATCTTCCTTTTTCAAAATAATTTGCTTTGCGGCTATGCACCTTATAGGTGGAGAACCATAATGCTTCCTGAAAATCCAAAGGAACCATTACCTGTTGCTTTATAGAGTTTTCAATGTCTGTAAATTTTAGTTGCTCATCTGCATTTTCAGCATCTGGCAAAACACCCACAATTCGATAATGTTCTTTACCTTCCATTGGAAAAAAGAGAATAAATCCTTTTTTTATCATGAACATAAATAATTCATTTTTATTTATGACAGTGCTGTTTAATTTCACATCAGCTACATAAAATATTTTAGGCACAGTATCACCTTCAAATGATAAACCCATTTCATGTCTAATCATGCTGCTTGCTCCATCACAGCCGACTAAATATTCTGCTTCAATTTTTTCTTCTTTCCCTGAACTATCCTTGTAGAAAACTGTTACGTTATTCTCATTTTGGCTAAAGCGGGAACATTCGGATTTCCATCGAACCTCTTTTTTATTTGCAGAAAGATGGTCAACCAAGAGTTTTTCTGTTTTGTTTTGCTCTAAGGCAAGTGCGAAGGGAAATGGGCTTAACCCTTCGCCTAAACCTGAAAGATTTATTGATGCCTTTTGTTTCCCTTTATAAAATAAATTCATTGCAGTAGTGTCCTGACCTTCACTTATTGCTTTTTCGGCTATGCCTAACTCCTTAAAAATTTCAAGCGTACGAGCCTGCACTACAAGCGCTTTTGAAAAAGGAGTAGTTTTTTCGTTTTTTTCTATTATTATGAAATCAATATTATTGCGCAGCAATTGTACCGCCATGCTTAATCCTGTGGGACCTGCTCCTATAATGACTACCTGAGTTTTTGAATTCATGGATAAAAGTCTTAATCGTTTTGTTTTGTCAAAGTTAATTTCTTGCAATCAAGTTAGAAGTTCCGATGTCGCCAAGCATGACGCATAACGGCCATGGCTTTCTGCTGTACTGATATTCGGTGATCCTTCAGCGGAACAAAAGCCGATTGAATTACTGAAGTTGAAGTTATATTCTTTTGTTGAGTTTTATTCATTCAGCCCGAGCCGCAGATGATAGCGATAAAAAGATGAGGATATGTTTTTCTGCCGGCATAGCAGAAAACCTTTTTGATGTGCGTAGGCTTTCCATTTGAATGATATCATTGCTGTTTGTAAACAATCTTTCCATCTATCATTGTTAATATACTTTTTGTTGAAGGCAGCTGTTCTTTAGGTATAGAAAAAATATCCTGCGATAAAACTGCAAGGTCTGCAAGTTTGCCAGTTGTGAGTGTACCTTTTTCATTTTCTTTAAACTCTGCAAAGGCAGAGCCATAAGTATATGCAATTACTGCTTCTTCAACTGTTATTGCTTCTCTTGGATTGTTAGGGTGCATTGTCGCCAGCATGATATTCAGGAAAGGATTAAAAGGTCCATCACTGCCAATGGCTAAAGGTATTTTGTTATTTAGCAATGTTTGCATTGCCTGCAGATATTGTCTTTTTGTATCTTGAAAGCGTGCCGTCATAATTGGAGGCAGTGCAAGATGTGAAGGATTTTGCACTATCACAATGCCTAATTGTTTCAACGTGTTGATGTCTTCAGGCTTTTCCACAGCAAAGTCCCCATGTTCAATGCGAAGTCTCTTATTTTTCCAGAAGCCATCAGGATAAAGTGAGCGCATACTGCGAATAATGGTAACGATTGAACTGTCGCCCACCGCATGAATAATAATCTGTTGTTTATGAGCAAGGCAATACTGCATATATCGCTTCAGTTGTGCTTCATTAAAATTTAAATGACCATATTCATTCGGCTTATCCTTATATGGAGTTCGCATACAAGCCAGCCGTTCAAGAGGTGTTCCATCAAGGATAAGTTTTACACCCGATACATAATTCATTTTATTAAGCGGATGAAAAAAATTATCCCAATTATGCAACAGCAGCTCATTGCTATCGGTAAACGGGAGAGCCATCAATCTAACCCTGCATGGAAATTCCTGAGTGCTGTAAATATCCACTGCCTGTTTAGCATAGTGTTGTGTGCACATGTTTTGTACAGTAGTAATTCCTAATGCAGCCGTTTGTTCATAATGCGCTTTAAGGTCGTTAATAATTTTGGAGGGTTCGAGTTTTTTGCTAAGCTCAGCGCCTATACGATATTGTGCATATTCTTCGAACAATCCAGTCAATTCGTGGTTCGCATCTTTATCCAACCTGCCTCCTTCAAAAGACATTTGCTCATTGAATCCAAAGAATTTTAAAGCAGCGGAGTTGAGAATTTTGCCGTGACCCGTCCATACTGAAAGCATAACAGGGTTTTGCGGAGCAATGCTATCAAGCGTTTTTCTTCTTACTGCGGTATCACCCAATAAATCCGGGTTTATAGAAATTATAATAAAAGTTTCCGCAGGTATCCGCTTTACAATTTTTATAAGGCTGTCTTTGATAATTGTCCATGGAGTTGGCTCAAGAGGATTATCCGTTAATTGAAAACGATATGCGGGAAAATTCGGTCCAACATGAGTATGGGCATCATTAAAACCAGGCACAACAGTTTTTCCTTTCAGGTCTATGATTTGTGTTTTACTACTGACAAATTTTTTTATCGCTTCATCAGCGCCAGCTGCAATTATTTTATTGCCTTTTATGGCAAGTGCCTGTACATATAAATGGGTCGTGTCCGAGGTAAAAATTTTTCCATTGGTCAATATAATATCTGCTTTCTGTGCCAGCATTCCTTCTTGCATGACAACAGAAAATATCAGCAGTAGGCTAAGCTTTATTTTCATGTCCAAGATTTTTTATTTCTCATCCGGTTTGCATTTGAAGTAATAAGACTAAAAGGTAAATCTTTTAATGATGGTTGTTTAGGCTTACGCACAACGTTAACGGCTTGCCGAGGGCGTGGAATACAATTACGTCCGCCCACAACTGCTGCTGATTAAAAACACATTGATGAAATTAAGAGTTAAAGGTGAACGTTGTTGGGCCTGAAACCGAAGCTGATAGCGAACTACAGCCGAAGCTAACAACGTCCTGCCCCAATAACGCCAAACCCCTTGTTGTATGCCGTTTTTTTATTACGAAGCGTTATTTATTTTGTTTGTTTTAAAATCCAATTGAGTACATCATTAATGTAGCCATCTGCATATTTTGGAAACTCAAACTCCCCTTCACCTGGAATTGTTCGTATAGTATGATCCGAATTAGAATATATCCTAAGGGTTAATAAATCTTTCTTGCCATCAAAGATTTTTTGTAATATTTCTAAACTCCGTTCAACAGG
>VBAU01000110.1 GCA_005883855.1 Bacteroidota bacterium | reverse complement strand
TCGTTACTAATAATCACGTCATTGAAAATGCCCTCGATATCAAAGTAAATTTTACGGATGGCAGAATAGAAACAGCCGAGTTAAAAGGAACCGATCCGTCGACCGATGTTGCGGTCATCAAAATATATGAATCAGGGCAACGAGCACTATCATTTGCCGATTCGGACAATTTGAAGGTGGGACAAATCGCTATTGCCATTGGAAATCCTTTGGGCTTGCAATACAGCGTGACGGCTGGTGTGGTAAGTGCTCTCGGTCGTACGTTGAGAGCGAACAATGGTCGGCTGATCGACGACGTGATTCAAACAGATGCTGCATTGAACCCCGGCAATTCCGGCGGCCCTTTGGTAAATTCATCAGGCCTGGTAATTGGAATGAATACAGCAATGATTCCATCTGCGCAGGGATTATGTTTTGCAGTTTCATCGAACCTCACTGCTTACGTAGCCGGGAAGTTGATCATTGAAGGACGGGTAAAAAGAGCCCACCTTGGCATCGCCGGGCAATTGGTGAATCTTACCGAGAGAATAATCGCTGCAAACAAGCTTTTGACAAAAACCGGAGTTTACGTTTTCGAGATCGTGGCAGATTCTCCCGCTCGCAATAATGAAATAAGAATTGGTGATATCATTGTTGAATTCAACAACAAGCCAGTGAGTAGTGTAGATGATCTGCACAAATTGCTTAGTGAGCAAGTGATCGGCATCAATTTAGAACTGGGAGTTTTACGAGGCGGAAGAAAAACTATTATTCACGTGATTCCCGCCGAAATGAAGTAAGTCTTTAATTAGCTATTTCAATATTATGGTAAAGCGATGAAGGGCCTTCCGTTCTTTGTCGTTTGGTAAAGCGATGAAGGGCCTTCCGTTCTTTGTCGTCCTTCGTGATTCGTTAGACTTGAATGAATAGGACAAAAAAGATATTGTTTTATTTTTAAAAACCTTGACCGATACCTCGGCTATAAAAATGTTCCGAAGCGCCTTCCCGAATTGAGTTAAAAATAAGCCAACTTGAATAATAGAAAAATTGGCGGAGAATATTAATGAAGCTATGCAAGGCTCCTTGCCTCGCGTCATCTCTTTATCGCCTTCGAAGCTATGCGAGGCGTCCTCGCCTCGCATCATTACTTTGTCGCCGCTGGCGATTATTCAGCTAGCTGTACGACGTGTCCTCGCGTCGCATCGATCGTTCCCCTATCTAAACTGCATTGAATGCTTTTAACTTTTATCTTTGCACCCTCAAATTCGTTGATGACCTTGCGAACTTTGCGCCTCTTTGCGCTCTCTGCGTCCCGCTCAAGCGACGCAAAGAACGCAAAGCACAGCAGAGAGCGCAAAAAAAAATCACAAACCAAAAAACAAAACATGTCGAAAAAAATTTCTGAACTGCTTGGTGACAAAGCTGATTTTCTCCTAAATCATCAATCAAAAACTATTTTAAAAGATCAACTCCACCTCCCCGGTCCCGATTTTGTAGATCGCGTCTGGATTGGCAGCGACAGAAACCCACAGGTTCTTCGCAATCTACAACTGATGTACAGTACAGGCAGGCTCGCCAACACGGGTTATTTATCGATATTGCCGGTTGACCAGGGCATCGAGCACAGCGCTGGTGCATCTTTTGCAAAAAATCCAATCTATTTTGATCCGGAAAATATAATTAAGCTCGCTATCGAAGGTGAATGCAATGCAGTGGCTACAACATTCGGAGGCCTTGGCCTCCTCGCTCGGAAATATGCACACAAAATTCCACTTATTGTAAAGATTAATCACAATGAGTTCTTGACATATCCGAACAAGTTTGACCAGATCATGTTTGCTTCGGTCAAAGCAAGTTGGGATCTTGGAGCAGCAGCGATCGGTGCAACAATTTACTTTGGAAGCGAGGAATCGTCGAGGCAGTTGCAGGAAGTAAGCAAGGCGTTTGAAATGGCACATCAGCTGGGAATGGCAACAATTCTTTGGTGTTACCTGCGCAATCCCGCATTTAAAAAAGACAAGGACTATCATGTCTCTGCTGACCTTACCGGGCAAGCGAATCATTTAGGTGTAACCATTGAGGCAGACATTATCAAACAAAAGCTACCGGAGAACAATGGTGGTTACCTGGCACTGAACACAAAGGAATCTTCATACGGCAAACTCGACCAAAGAATGTATCAGACCCTCGCGACAGATCATCCGATCGATCTGTGTCGTTACCAGGTTGCGAATTGCTATATGGGTCGTGCAGGTTTGATCAACTCAGGTGGAGCTTCATCGGGCGAGAGTGATCTTGCTGAAGCAGTAACAACCGCCGTGATTAACAAACGTGCAGGTGGCATGGGTCTCGGAGGGCGTTGAAATTATGCAAGCCATCCAGGATGTGTATTTGGATAAAGATGTGACGATAGCATAGCCTCGCCCCTTTACTAAAGAACCAACAACATGCTTTGCGCCCACCGCGGTCCTTGGCGTACTGTGCGTCCCTGAATTTGGACGCAAACCTGCCTGCGGTAGGCAGGGCTCGCAAAGAAGCCGCAAGGACTTTGAGGTTGTTACGCTCGCATGGGCACGCACTGCAAACTTGTTAGTTTTTTGGGTTACCAGCATTTCCACCGCTATTCAGCTCTTGTTGCGTCGCACTCTTGTACGCCCTCACTCTATTCAGCATTATGAGAAATGTTATCTTTAAGAAACACTTTCTCAATGTCAGCGCAACATGAGAGCAATAAGCAACCTTTGCCTCTTTGGAAAAGCAAAAAAGGTATTTTACTGCAAGTAATTATTGTCATCCTGCCATCGGTCATGCTATTGAAATCCGGGACCTTATTGTTGGCGGGAGTAGCTTGCAGCCTATTATTATCATGGATCGGATTGAGACTGCAAAAACTGAATTGGTCAAATGTAGGATTGAAAAAGCCCACAAGCGTTATCAGGATAATTCTCATCGCCATTATTGCAACACTTGTATTACTTCCTTTGAGCCTTGAACTGCGTAACGCTGTAACCTCCATCGCCCATGAGCCGCCAGACCTTCACGCATTTAAAGCAATCGAGGGAAATCTCAAAGCATTAGCGATTGGCTTGATTGTCGTTTGGATCTTTGGAGCATTTGCCGAAGAAATGTTATTCCGCGGTTTCCTGACGAATTCTTTTTATAAACTATTTCCAGAAAAGAATTCTAATGATCGGTTGAAATGGAGTTTGTCATTACTCCTCACTTCTATTCTTGTCGCTTTTGGTCACTCCTACCAGCGTATCACAGGGATGATTATCACTGGCGTGTTAGGTTTTTGTTTTGGCTTGATCTATTTGATGAGGTGAAAAAATTTATGGCCAGGTATACTGACACATGGGCTTTATGATACAGTTGCGTTTGTATTGCTGTTTTACGGGTTTAATTTCGATCAACTTTTCAAATGAAATTTTTCCACAAAACCTTTCGCCCGATTATCACAATCATGTGCGCGATGTTTCTGGCAATAACATTTAATTGTTGTGTTAATGCGCCCTCCCATGTAGAAGTTTATCCGAGGCATTTCAAGATTCGGACGCCCTTTATCTTAGATCGGGGAATTATGATAAATACGTATTGGGGAAATGCAAGGGAACATCATGTTTTATACCTGGATAGTCATTCGCCTTCATGGGTAAAACGTTCTATCATCCAATACAATCGATCATTCACAAAGTCCAAAAAATTCGGCTTCAAAACCTCAACCGCTGATGGTTCAGCCGTGCAAGGGGATGTAGGTATTTGCGACAGTTTATTTTTTGAAGGCATTACATTTAAAAATGTCCCTTTTTACGTAATGCCGGACACCTCAAAAGATAACACACCCGGGAATGGTGCGCTAGGCATCGATGCTATGTCGAAAGCCATTTGGAAAATCGATTTTACAAGGTCCGAATTGACCTGCGCATCAGGCATTGATTCATTCAAAGAAGTGACTCAAACGGAAATTTTACCTGCGACTTTCAGTCGACAGTCTATTACCGTAAATGTTGACTTCGGCCACGACAATGTGAAGCCCATGGCAATCGATCTTGGATACGATGGCGACATGCTTCTACCTGGACGTGACCTCGACAATACCCGATCTACTAAAAAATTCGTCTGGTCGGGAAAATTCAAGACGCCAGCCGGCGAAAGAAATGTAAGCAATGTATCTTTCTTAGACACCGTAAGGATAAATCGTAACTGGTTTTTTGCTGAGATCTCGACCAACGAAACAGTGTCAGAACGATTAATTGGATTGGCTTTTTTTAGAAGATTTGATTTTGTGATATTCGATTTTGTAAATAAACGAATTTATTTACCTAAGAAAATTTGGTGATAGTCGACATCGCATCTAGGTTATCTTGGACCTTACGCCTTCGTTGGTATTGCGCCAGGGATTTCCGGCCGGCAGCCACACCAGCAATCAATTTAACCCGGTCCTGTATATCCTCTCCAACATCTCAAACAACTCCGGATGATTTGCCTTCAACAGATCTGGTCGCTCGAAAAAATATTCGGAGGTAACGGCAAAAAATTCTGCATGATTGGTAGCACCGTATATATCAATATCAGATCCGTAGCTCTTCATTTGCTGAATCGTTGTGTTGATCAAACCCACCCATCGTGGTATGAATCGCCTTTCAAGAATTATTTCCGGCACACCATCCATCGTTCCATCCATCTTATCGATCAAATGAGCAAACTCATGAATGGCCGTGTTGTAGGTATCCGCACCATTGATGAAACCCTGCCTTAATTGCCATTTGGAAATGATCATCATATGCTGCATCGGTCCTGTTCCAACCATGCCTGATATGTAGCGATCCCATCCTGCCTGGTCGAAATCCTGGTTGAATGTTCCGGGATAAACCAACACTTCGTGCAAGTTCACGTATTGCCAATCGGGAAAATTATGAACAGGAATAATAGCCGCCGCAGCGATAAATAGACGGTCCATGTCTTCCACCTCAGCGTTGACACCTGTAATTCGAACCGCGGTGAGAAAATCCTGCACCCTGTCCTCAAATTTTTTCTTTTGGTCATCGTCCAGTTGCCGGTAAAATTTTACATAATCATTTAACAGAACCTTATAGTCATCCGGCAAAAAGCTAATTTCCTTCACTCGTATCTCAAATACAAACAGTATTATCAAAACGATAAGAGCGAGAACAAAAGAGATTTGCAAAACGGTGACCATAAAACCATGAAGTTAACAAGCCCGACAGTAATCATCAAAACCGCGTGTCTTCCGTTTACTTTCGCTTTCGTCTCCCTCGGTTGAACTCTTGTCGCTGTTTACGCCTCCGTTGGTGTTGCGCCAACCATTTGCGGCCACTGCACACCAACAAAATTTTTCGAAGAAGGTACCTGGTGTGATGCTTCGCAATCTTTGACGACTGTTACTGTCGAGCTATTATCAATTTTTCTAAGCTGTCCCAATAGAAATTTGCACGCAGCAGTAGTCTTAAGGAACTCAGGCATACAAATTGCGCAAACTCCCGCGCTGAGTTAAGTAACTGCTGTTAACCGAAAAAATCTCCAACATCTTATTTTTTTTAATTTCTAAAAATTGAATCGTATGAAAAAGTTATTGCCTCTAATCGTCTTTGCAGCTATGATGGCTACTTCAGCAGTTGCACAAGATCAAAAACAAGCTCCTCAACCTTCTGCGCAAAAACCTGCGGTACAGGAACAAAAAGATGTAAAGGTGGCCCAGGATCAAAAAACTATGACGACACAGGATCGTGCAGCGTGGGAGAAAAAATTCAAAGAAGATCTCAAACTTACCGATGAGCAGTCTCAAAAATTTGATGCCCTCAGCAAAGAATACACCGACAAGTTTGATGCGATCGCCAAGGATGCAACTTTAACGCCCGATGCACAAAAAGAAAAAAAGATGGGATTGAAAAAAGAAAAGGAAGGCAAGTTGATGGAAATTCTTACTCCTGAGCAACAGGCAAAGTATAAGGAATGGAAAGAATCCATGGAAAAGAAACCCAGCGACATCAAGCAGTAATAAGACATTTTGAGGATGGTAAAAGCCGGTCAATGACCGGCTTTGTTTTTATCGCGGAGTTCGCGGATTTAAAAGATCTCGCGTACTTCGCGGATTTCACGGACTTCAATCGCCCATTACCTATTATCAATTGCCCATTGCCCATTCACTTGACCATTCACCATTGACCATTTGCAATTCACCATTCTATATATTTACGGTCCTAAACTGGTCACTATGTCAAAACGAATGATCACTGCTTTGTTATTACTGATTTCCTTTACATCTAAGGCCCAGCAAAAACTCGAGAAACTCACCGTTGAAAAAATCATGCGGGATCCCAAATGGATGGGGACTTCTCCTTCAAGAGTTTCCTGGAGCCAGAATGGACAAGTTCTTTATTTCTACTGGAATCCCGACAATGCTACTTCAGATTCGATTTATTTTATCACGTTGAAAGACCACACGCCCAAGAAAGCTACTTTCTTGCAAAAGCAAAATCTCGTGACCGACGATAGCGTCACCTGGAATACTGCAAGAACAGCTTATGTGTTCGAAAAGGATGGTGATATTTTCTTTACGGATGCAAAAACAGGAAAAACAAAACATATCGTTGAAACACCAGGCCGAGAAAGAAATCCTCAATTTTCTTTTAGTGATTCAAAAGTTGTATACAACAGCGACCAGAATCTGTATGCATGGGATATTTCAACAGGCGAAACCATGCAGCTTACGAATATGCAGTCGCAATTATTAGGCCCTACAAATCAATCACAGGGTGCTCAATCATTTCGCGGTGGTGGCGGAGTCGTAGGAAGAGGGAGCCGGGTGGAAGAAACACCGCCGAGTGCAGCCCAGGAGCAATGGCTAAAGAACGATCAGTTGCAATACTTCCAGGTTTTAAAGGAACGCAAGGACAAGAAAGATGCTGCAGACCTTTACAATAAAAATCTTGAAAAAAAACAGTTGCGAACAATACAGATTGGCGACAGAAACGTACAAGGTCTGATGGTTAGCCCGGACAGCAGGTTCGTCTGTTATCGGCTCACTAAGATAGC
>VBAU01000109.1:4925-5301 GCA_005883855.1 Bacteroidota bacterium | reverse complement strand
CCCCTTTCCCTTAAATGCACTATGATACTCTCCTGTAAAGAGATCACTCGTGAGCTTTTTACTTCTAATTTCAAGCTCCCGGACTTTCTTCAATATTTCGGCAGTAGTAAGCATAACAATCAAACCATCCAAGAATTAAACAATCGATCCTACGGAACATTAATTTGTTTCAGAACATCTTCGATCACATTTTCCACGTTGATACCTTCAGCTTCCGCTTCATAGGTCAATCCCACACGATGACGCAACACATCCTTGCATATACTGCGAATATCTTCGGGAATCACAAATCCACGCTTGTTTAAAAATGCCTGGGATTTTGAGGCCAGCGCAAGGTTAATACTCCCGCGTGGCGAAGCTCCGTACGAGATCAACG
>VBAU01000109.1:0-4905 GCA_005883855.1 Bacteroidota bacterium | reverse complement strand
ACTGCTCTATTTTTTCATCCATATAAACCTGTCTCACCAATTCGCGGGCATTCAAAATTTCCGTTACCGAGACGACCTGTTTCACCGTCGGCAAAGCCAGGCCCTGGACATTTTCGCGAATGATCAACTGCTCCTCATACATCTTCGGATAATCAACCAGCACTTTCATAATAAACCGGTCCATTTGGGCCTCTGGCAAAGGATATGTTCCCTCCTGTTCGAGAGGATTTTGTGTCCCCATCACCAGGAAAGGCTCTTCCAGTTTAAATGTGTTTTCCCCAATAGTCACTTGCCGCTCCTGCATTGCCTCAAGCAAAGCGCTCTGGACCTTAGCCGGAGCACGGTTGATTTCATCTGCCAATATGAAATTCCCAAAAATGGGACCCCTTCGCACCACAAACTCACTGCGCTGCTGATTATAGATCATTGTGCCGATCACATCCGCAGGCAACAGGTCCGGTGTGAATTGTATACGGCTGAATTTTGCGTGGATCGCTTGCGACAATGATTTAATCGCCAAAGTCTTTGCAAGCCCGGGCACTCCTTCAAGCAGGATGTGGCCGTTACTTAGCAAGCCTATCAATAAACGATCCAGCATGTGACTTTGTCCAACAATCACACGCCCTATCTCATCTCTTATCCTGTCCACAAACTGCCCTGAATGGGAAATACGTTCATTGAGCTGTCTAATATCTTCTGCGGTTTTTAGCATAATTGATATACCCCCATCTCCGCCCGTACGGAGAGCTTTCGGATTAAGTCAAATAGTGGCACTAGTGAATAGTAAACGGATTCACGTTTAGCAAATTGTTTGCCGATAGATGCTTTGTTAGTTTTACGAAGTTAATGTCCTTATCCAGTTTGAGGTTTAATACTTTTCCCCGTCTAAAACTTTCAGTAATTTTAGCAACAAATCAACTTTATGAAACGCCTTAACCTCGCCGCTTTCCTTGTATTGTCGATGTCCGTGTTTTTTGGCGCTTGCAGCAAGTCAGACTCAAGTACTCCTCCAAAAACGAAGACGCAATTACTTACTCAAGCTTCGTGGAAATTTAGCAACGCTAAGGTAAATGGTGCAGATGTATCGTCATTGATACAAGCTTGCCAGAAAGATAATATTCTTACGTTTTCATCTACAGGAGGATCAGGAACGCTTGATGAAGGGCCCTCGAAATGTAACAACACCGATCCACAAACCACTCCCTTTACATGGAGCTTTATGACAAACGAGACGGTTCTCCATGTGTCCACGGTATTTTTTACAGGTGGCAGCAGCGATTTTACCATTGTTTCGTTAACGGAAACGGAACTGGTGGTGTCGCAAAACATCAATATATCTGGCACCACGCAAACAGCGGTGGTCACGTTTATTCATTGATAATTTAGAACATTTAAAATCGCCGGTCAGGAAAGATATTTTCCGACAATCGGCACTCTGCGTCCTACTCCAAATGCTTTACAGCTAACACGGATGATGGGGCAGAATTGATTTCTCTTATATTCATTTGAATTGACCAACTTCAATACCCTATCCACCAGTTCTTCTTCATATCCCATTCCAATGATCTCCTTCGGTCCTTGACGTAGTTCGATATATTGGTACAGTATCCTGTCAAGCTTCTCATATTCTGGTAGGCTATCAATATCTTTTTGATTAGGTCTTAATTCTGCGGAAGGAGCTTTGTCAATAATGTTTTGAGGAATGATCGCCTTGCCATATTTTTTGTTTATGTACCGCGCAAGGGCATACACCTGCATTTTGTAAACATCGCCTAAAACGCTTAGACCACCCGCCATATCTCCGTACAAAGTTCCATAGCCAGTCGCCAACTCACTCTTATTGGAAGTATTTAAAAGGATGTATCCAAACTTATTCGCGACAGCCATCAGCAAATTCCCTCTTGTACGGCTTTGAATGTTTTCTTCTGCCACACTGAATGGCGCATCCCTGAAGATCGGCTTTAACTCCTTCAGGAATGAGTCATAAATGTTTTTTATCGGAATAATCTCATACGGATTGCCGAGGTTCCCGCTCAGGGTTTCTGCATCCTCTACGGAATGCGAACTGGAATATTTGGAAGGCATCAACAGTGCTCTGACATTTTCTTTACCGAGCGCATCAACGGCCAGCACCTGTGTGACGGCACTATCAATTCCACCGGAAGAACCGAGAATGGCCTTGTTAAAGCCCATCTTCTCAAAATAATCCCTGATGCCGAGGATGATGGCGTGATAGATTTCATCAATGTTTTTTTCCCCAACGAGATACTGGATTGTATCCATCTCCCGGCCTACGTCAAATGCTGAATAATAATAAGAGGCATGATCAGAATTTTTACCGGCACCATGAGAAACAGCAGAAGATTCGTTCCTGGTCAACAGTTTTTCCAATTCGAACACCTGGTAATCCTCCTGAAAATATTTCATCTCTCTTACTTTGCAACCATTGATGTCATAGATCAGGCTGCCGCCGTCAAAAACAATTTCCGTTTGTGATCCCACTGTATTGCAATACAACATTGGCATTTTGTATTTCAGCACATGCGCCTTTACAATGCTATTTCTCACAATATCCTGCGCATAGTTATAGGGCGAAGCCGAGAGGTTGATCATTACGTCCGGGTGAAAGGGCATCAACTTTTCCATCGGCGTGACTCGATAAAGTGGGTTATCGCCCATATTCCAAACATCTTCACAAATCGTAACCGCTAGTTTTTTCCCTTTAAACTCCATTACCTTCCAATCATATGCAGGTTCAAAATACCTGTATTCATCAAACACATCATAATTCGGCAAAAGAGTTTTGTGTATTTCAGATTTTATTTCTTTTTCATGCAGAAGAAAAACAGCATTAAACAGGTCTTTGCCATCCTTCTGCAAATTTCGCGAGGGGCTTCCGACAAGCACACCAATCGTGTCTGCGTATTCCTTTACGGTATCAATGGAATGATAGCATTTATCGATAAAGTCATTGAATTCAAGGAAGTCCCGGGGGGGATAACCACATATGCAGAGTTCAGAAAAAACAATAAGATCGGCCCCCTGTTTTTTTGCCCATTTAATCCCGTCAATGATCTTTTCAGTGTTCTTTTCAAAATTACCTATGTGATAATTCTGCTGCGCTAATGCGATCTTCATACTGCAAATTTACGCCCCGAACCCCTAAAGGTGATAAAAGAAAGGAATTTAGCACGACGTTCGTTTATCTTCGCAACATTTATTAATCTGCTACGTTTTCTTAACTGTGAAAAAAATCAGCTTCCTTCTATTTCTATCCGCGGTTCTAATTGCGTGCAACAACAAAGGTGACGCGCCAAATGTCTCCAACATCAGGGTTGATATCAAACTGGATCGGTTTGAAAAGGCGTTCTTCGATATCGACAGCAATAACATTGCCCAAGGCTTGTTAAATGTGCGTTCCCGGTTTCCTGATTTTTATCTGGATTTCATGCAAAACATTCTTGGCGTGAGCGGCGATAATAACGACACTACCACACTGTCCGTAACCAGGAAATTCCTAACGAGCTATTTCTCCTTAGCCGAAGAATTAGAAAAGAAATTCAACCATACAAGTGACATTGAAAATGAGATTAAGCAGGGATTTCAATATGTGAAATATTATTTCCCGGAATACAAGGTACCAGGGCTTATTACTTATATCGGTCCGCTCGATGCGCCTGGCGTGGCTCTGACAAGAAACAGGATCGCCATCGGGTTACAGCAATGCGCAGGCAGGGATTTCCTGGGGTATCAATCAGGCGAAGTACAACAAATGTATCCATCCTATATTTCACGTCGGTTTGATCGTGAGTACATACCCGCAAACTGCATGAAAGTAATAGCAGACGATTTGTTTCCGGACAAAAGCAGCGGCAGGCCACTGGTTGAACAAATGATTGAAAAAGGCAAGCAATGGTGGCTGTTGGACAAATTCATGCCTACTACGCCAGATTCCTTAAAGACCGGTTACACAAAAAGGCAATTGAATTGGTGTAAGGAAAACGAGGGGTTAATCTGGAACTATTTCATCACTGCTGAAAATCTAGAATCCATCGAGCCCAATACAATTCAAAACTACCTCGGCGAATCTCCAACCACGCAAGGAATGCCTCCGGCTTCTCCCGGCAATATTGGGCAATGGGTGGGCTGGCAGATCGTCAAAAAATTTGCAAATGAAAATTCCTCTTTAAAACCGGCGGAAGTGATGAATACACCGCCAAGAAAGATCCTGACAGAATCGAAATACAAGCCGAAATAGTATTTGAGATTTGAGATTTGACGTTCAAGATTGGGACTTCGAGCTGGGTGCGCTGTATT
Organism: Bacteroidota bacterium; assembly: GCA_005883855.1. Classification (GTDB taxonomy): domain Bacteria; phylum Bacteroidota; class Bacteroidia; order Chitinophagales; family Chitinophagaceae; genus VBAU01. The sequence continues at coordinate 588 of VBAU01000109.1, read as the reverse complement.
CACTATTCACCATTGACCATTCACCGTCTTCAGTTATTCTTAAACGGAACAATCATTTCAAACTCAGGGATGTTTACCTCAAGAAATTTCTTATTGCTGAGATCCTCCATTTGATAAGTTCCACGCATTTTTCCCATCTCTGTGCGCAAGTTGCAACCACTCACATACTGATATTTTTCGGCGGGTTGTAGTATGGGTTGAACACCAACAACACCCTCTCCTTCCACTTCCCGATGGCTACCATTGCTGTCAAAGATATTCCAATGGCGACGATGAAGTTTGACGGGAAATGAATTGTGATTTTCAATGGTGATCCGATATGCAAACATGAATTCCGACTGCAGGGGGTTGCTGTAATCAGGCTGGTAAAAAGTTTCAACACTCACCTCAACGCCTTCCGAGATCAGGCTCGTCATGCAATAGCTTTGTGTAAAAATAGAAAAACAATTTAAAATGGCACAATTTCAATTCTAGCGTTAACATGCCAACCGCATTTCCAGATTTCCCTGTCCATATTCCTCGGTATTCCTATTTTCACACTCCAAATTTTCACGTAATGAAAATAGCTGTGGCCAAGGGTGACGGAAT
>VBAU01000108.1 GCA_005883855.1 Bacteroidota bacterium | reverse complement strand
GCGGATGGAACACGTGTTTATTAGCACCAGGTCAGCCTCCACGTAGTCTCGCGTCGCGCCAAATCCCTCGTCATTTAAAATCGATGCTACAATTTCACTGTCAGAAAAGTTCATCTGGCACCCGTAGCTCTCGATGTAAAAACGTTTGCGATATTGCTGTGCATCGACTACAAAGGGAGCAAAGGCCTCTCCCTGCCGACTTTCATCATGAATCTTATTGGACAAAAAATCAAGCATTAGGACTGTCTTCAAATTATGGAGTGCAAAGATAACTAAAAGACCACAGTTGAAGAGAACCAACACCAATGGTGAGACGCAATATGTTGTCCGAATGTTGTCCCTGATCATCTTTCTGCGACCGGCATTTGTAGCTAAAGAAAAACACTCTATCTTAAACGTTCTTCCACTCCTAAGAAATCGAATTCGCTAGTTATTGAAACCCGCCTTATTATCATCCACCAAACTACTATTATGAGCGTTACCACCAACGATCTCGATCACGGCCAACCTCTGCAGAAAAAAGAACGAATTCTTTTTCTTGACAGCATCCGCGGCATCGCCCTACTTGGGATTTTGCTAATGAACAGTATGGCCCAAAGCCAGTCGCATCACTATTACGACAAAATGGATTTGAGTCAACCCATAACGGGCGCCAATTTCTATGCATGGGTGGGCGAAATGTTTTTTTTCGAAGGGACGATGCGCGGGTTGTTTTCCATCTTGTTTGGAGCCGGGACTATTTTGTTGCTCACCAGGTTAACAAAAACGCGACCAGGACTTGAACCTGCTGATATTTTTTACCGGCGGCTATTGTGGCTCCTGGTATTCGGACTGGTTAATGCGTTTGTTTTTTTGTGGCCCGGGGACATTTTATATCCATACGCGTTGTGTGGCTTATTGCTGTTTCCATTCAGGAACCTGTCACCGAAAAACCTGTTGTGGATCGCATTTGCGTTGCTACTTATCGGCACGTACAGGGAGAACAGCGATCTCTATCACTCCAAGAAAATAATTAGCAAGGGTTTGGCCGTGCAGGCATTGGATACGACAAAGGTTAAACTAACGGACCAACAGAAAGAAGATCTTGGCAAGTTTACCAGTTTCAAGGAAGGAAATTCTAAGGAAGGAATGGCCAAGGCGGCTACCAAAGAAGTTAAGAGAATTAAAGGACAAAGCTATCTATCCATTTTCAGGAATTACCTGGGTGTGAACATGATGATCGAGAGCATTGCGTTCTATAAATTCTTTTGGTGGGACATACTGCTTTTCTTTTTCACGGGAATGGCGTTTTACAAGTCAGGTTTTTTACTGGGGAAAAAATCAAATCTTGTCTACTTTCTTACGGCGCTCATCGGTATCGGGGCCGGCCTGTTAATAAATTATTTCTTTGTAAAAGAACAATACCATTTGCGATTCGACAACTATGAATTTACCCAACGATGGAAGTTTAGTTATTATGAGATCAGGAGAGTGTTGCAAACAACCGGCTATTTAAGTCTTCTAATTCTGTTGTATAAATTGATTCCGTTCAAAAAGCTGATCAACATCTTTGCCCCGGTTGGTCAAATGGCTTTTACCAATTATTTGTCCCAATCCATAATTACATCAATTTTCTTTTACGGGTTTAATTGGTTTGCCAGGCTACAGCGATATGAAGTGTATTATGTCGTGGCTGCGATCTGGGTGTTTCAGATTATTTTTAGCCATATCTGGTTGCGTTACTTCCGGTTTGGTCCTTTCGAATGGCTATGGCGCAGCCTCACGTATTTACAAAAACAACCGATGCGTCGGCAGAAGCAAGAACCTCTTGCCACGCCCGTTCCCGAGCTTGTGACGGTCAGCTAGAAATGGCGGTTTTAGCTAATACCTTATTGTGTTGTTAACTTAATGGATCAGACTGTTTGCGGCAAAAAATTTCCAGACCTTTGCATTCGAAATCCATTTCTGAAAAACCTAAAAGCCATCGTCCTATGCGCTATTTTATAGTTAGCGTTTTTATCGCCATCCTTTCTTTTTTCCGTTTGCCCGTGAAGGCTGCAAAGAAAACAATGACCAAATTTGGTCATACCGCTATCATCCTGAAAAATTATACAGACAGTCTTTCGTACCAGGTAGATACAGTTGCCCGGCAATTTGTTGATTACGCAAAAACCTTAATCGGCACTCCATACGTGTGGGGCTCGGTAAATCCAAAAGTAGGGGTGGACTGTTCCGGTTTTGTAAATTATGTTTCGCATCATTTTGGAATCTCGGTGCCCAGGACCTCCGCGCAGTTTACGCACCTGGGGATAGATGTCAAACCTGAAGGAGCTATGCCTGGTGACCTGATCCTTTTTACTGGCAGCAATGCAAAAAAGAAAGTAGTAGGACACATGGGAATTGTTACTGAAGAGGATCCGGATGGTCATGTAAGTTTTATTCACTCGTCTTCCGGACACAAACGTGGCGTACATATTTCAGAATTGCGAGGTTACTATAAAACACATCTGGTGAAGATCATTCGTATTTTTCCTCTTGCACCCAGCATGGTATTAGGGTAAATAATTTCCCATCACGCTGATACGGCGGGTTTGAATGTGCTAAAAATTACCACGGCTGTCCCCATGTGGTTGAGAACAAGGACTACAGACCAGCTAAACCGGGCTGTAGAATATGTTTTTTCTGCTCACATAAGGGTTGCGCATCCAGGTGCTTAGAAACTAGAAACACTTCTGGAAGGAAAATTGCATACGTCCTATACAAAGATGACATGCAATGGATCAAACATCTAATCAACGGGCAAAATATTTCATATCAAAACCAATTGACCAATTTTTTATTGGAGTTTATGACATTTCAAAATTTGTCGTTCAATTCTTCAGGGAAGTCTTTGCTCCTCCATACGAATACCAGGAAGTCGTCAAACAATGTTACCACGTAGGCTACAAATCGCTTTCATTAATTACCCTAACTGCTTTCATCACGGGCATTGTTTTTACTGACCACTCACGGCCTGCGTTGGCTGATTTTGGTGCTACTTCATGGTTGCCTTCGTTGACGGGAATAGCCATCGTGAAAGCATTGGCACCTTTGATCACGTCATTGATTTGCGCGGGAAAAGTTGGCTCGCAAATAGGTGCGGAACTGGGTTCAATGAAAGTGACGGAACAAATAGATGCTATGGAGGTTTCCGCTATCAATCCCTTTAAATTTTTAGTCGTTACGCGGGTACTCGCAACCACTTTTATGGTGCCACTTTTGACCCTGTACAGCGCATTTATAGGTTTGACAGGATCGTTTTTGGATGTGCATGGGAAGGATCAGACAAGCTTAACTGCGTTTATTCACGACGCGTTTTTTAAGATTGGATATGCTGAGATTCTTTCCACGTTAATCCGATCAATCATGTTTGGCTTTACCATCGGGATAGTGGGATGTTATAAAGGATTTACTACGAGCCAGGGAACAGAGGGCGTTGGGAGAGCCGCCAACTCGTCCGTGGTGATTATTATGTTCCTTGTTTTTATCGAAGAAATGGTTGTTGTAAAATTCTTTAATCCGCTTTACATGCAATGATTGTTATGGATAATGATAAACATACACATAACAACAATAGGGAAGTGGTGATCTCGATCAAAGGATTGTACAAATCTTTTGAGGACAATGATGTTCTGCAAGGAATCGATTTTGAATTGCATAAAGGAGAAAATGTAGTGGTGCTTGGACGTTCCGGGTCGGGGAAGTCAGTTCTGATCAAAATTATCTCGGGCCTGATGAAACCGGACAAGGGAGTTGTAAAAGTCTTGGGTAAGGAAGTGCATAGGCTTACTAAAAAGGAGTTGATCGATCTGCGTCTCAAAATTGGGTTTTTGTTCCAGCACAGTGCTCTTTATGATAGCATGACCGTAAAGGAAAATCTTGAATTTCCATTGAAGAGAAACGTGAAAGATATTTCGCAAGAACAAATTGATAAAGCCGTGAAGGAGGTCCTGGAAGCTGTAGGGCTGGCAGATACGGCGGATCAAATGCCAACCGAGCTTTCAGGAGGTCAGCAAAAAAGAATTGGTATTGCCCGCACGATCATTATGAAGCCGGAAATCATTTTGTACGATGAGCCGACATCTGGTCTTGATCCTTTGACAAGTTATGAGATCAATGACCTTATTAATGAGGTTCAACATAAATCCAAAGCGAGTTCGATCATTATAACACACGACCTTACTTGCGCAAAAAAAACGGGCGATAGAATCTTGATGCTGATAGACGGAAAATTTGTAAGACAAGGAAATTTCGAAGAAGTATTTGATACGAAGGATGAAAGAGTAAAAGGTTTCTATGATTACAATTTTATTGAATGATATGAGAGCGGGCTAAGAGAGAATCAATTCGTGCCTGTGTAATTAAAAAGAAATGCACATGAAACCAGTACAAAGCAGAGCCGTAATCGTTGGACTTTTTATCTTTTTTGGGATTGCGATCCTATTAGGAGGCATACTCGTATTAGGAGGCCAAAGAAAAACGTTCGAAAAAACTATTGCACTTAATGCTATTTTCAATGATGTGGGTGGTTTACAGAAAGGCAACAACATCTGGTTTTCGGGCGTAAAAGTAGGGACTGTGAAAAGATTGAAACTTGTCAGTCAATCACTCGTTGAGGTAGAAATGAGGATAGAAAAACAATCCGAAGATTTCATTCGAAAAGACTCAAAGGCGAAAATAGGATCAGATGGTTTGATTGGAAACAAGATCGTCATCATTTATGGAGGCACACGGGCTGTTCCACCTGTGAAGTCAGGAGACACGTTACAAACAGCGGTGCCTATGAACAGTGCGGAGATGATGGCTACATTGCAGGAGAGTAATAAGAATCTGTCCGCCATCACAAGCGATTTTAAGGTGGTGAGCAAGAGACTCGCCGATGGGGAAGGAACCGTTGGTA
>VBAU01000107.1:6926-7367 GCA_005883855.1 Bacteroidota bacterium | reverse complement strand
CGTTTGTTTGCCGTTATTTGGTTTGTTATAACTACCATTCTTCTATGTCTTCCCGGTTCTGCCTTTCCAAAAGAGAATTGGTTTGACAAGATCTGGTTGGATAAATGGATTCATATTGCCCTCTTTGGCCTGCTGGCTTTTTTGTTGTGCCTCGCTGTACCAACGGAGCGGCTGAGAAAGATTCCACTTTTCGTTCAAATTGCTTTTTACTGTCTTCTGTACGGAATTGTAATGGAATTTATTCAGAAATACTTTATTCCGAATCGGTCATTTGATGCTGGGGATATTTTCGCCGATGGGATTGGAAGCACGATGGGATCTGTGTTGTCAATATGGTATAAAAAAAATAGACCCCTGTAGAAACAGGGGTCGCAACCAAAACTAACTGCTTATGAGAAAATTGACTGCTTTATTGAGAAGAACTTTATTGTATAACGCAAA
>VBAU01000107.1:1966-6890 GCA_005883855.1 Bacteroidota bacterium | reverse complement strand
TAACGATTTCTAAAGAATTTCCCTTCGAAATTCCACTTCGTAAATCTTACTGCAAAGAACTTTCAGCCTATCGTATAGTTGTCATTACTGATATTATAATGACAAATCGCAACAATAATAATAATAAAACATCGTGCCAGTTTGACTCATGCAAGGCGGACTCTTCGATTAGTTCTGACGCGCCAGTTTTTCAGCATTTTCTGCGAATTGCAAGGCGTCAATAAAATCCTGAATATCACCGTTCATTACTGCGTCTAAGTTATAGGCGGTATAATTGATACGATGGTCGGTTACTCTTCCCTGTGGAAAATTGTAGGTTCTGATCTTTGCACTTCGATCGCCGGTGCTGACAAGACTCTTTCTATGTCGGGCAATTTCCTCCTCCTGCTTGCGAACCTGGTCTTCATACAATTTCGTTCGGAGCATTTGCGTTGCCTTTTCACGGTTGCCTAGTTGCGTCCTCTCAGTTTGACACATCACGACTGTGCCCGTGGGAATGTGCGTCAGGATGACCTTCGTTTCTACTTTGTTCACATTTTGGCCGCCAGCGCCTCCACTTCGTGCTGTTTCCATTTTCACGTCACTGTCCCTTAAATCAAAATCCACCTCTTCTGCTTCAGGCATGACGGCCACCGTTGCAGCCGACGTGTGTACGCGGCCACTGGCCTCCGTATCGGGCACACGTTGTACCCTGTGAACTCCACTTTCAAATTTTAAAGTTCCATAAACATCATCGCCTGTCACCTCCACCTGCACTTCTTTGTAGCCGCCGACTGTTCCCTCATTTTCGCTAAGAATCGTCGTTTTCCATCCTTTGCCTTCACAATATTTCAGATACATCCGCAGCAAATTGCCGGCAAACAAGCTTGCTTCATCACCCCCGGTGCCTGCGCGAATTTCAAGGATAGCATTTTTCTCGTCCTGTGGATCTTTCGGAATCAATAATTGCCGGATGTACGATTCCAGTTTTTCCTTTCTTTCCTCGAGCTGCGGCGTTTCCTCTTTAGCCAGGTCTCTCAACTCTTCATCATCTCCACTCAATGCCTCTTTATAAAACTCAATGTCATCAAGTATTTTTTTATACTCACGGTAAGCGTTTACAATCTTTTCGAGGCTGCGATATTCCTTACTGGTAGCTGCAAGTTTTTTATTGTCATTGACAATTTCAGGGTTGGTTAATGCCACACCCAATTGATCAAACCTTGCTTTTATCGCTTCTAATTTGTCTAACATAAATTTGGGCTGCAAAGTTAACCTGTTTGCCCCTTTTTTATGCCTTTTCAAAAATTCCAGTCTGATGAAATATTTACCGGGTATGAGTTGCTCGGCAGTGGATATGTTCTTATCACAAATGAAGAAGGTGAGGTTGATGCAATTGTTATGGAACAGGACGCCGGCGACAATATTCAAAAGGTTCGCGGCATTCTTTCACCGGGCTTGATCAACTGTCATTGCCATCTCGAATTAAGTCATTTGAAAAATGTTATCCCACCGCACACCGGACTCATTGAATTTCTTTGCTCCGTCGTGACGAAAAGAAATTTCGATCCGGCAGTCATCCAGGATGAAATTGTAAAAGCGGAAAAGGAAATGTGGGATAATGGTATCGTAGCTGTTGGGGACATTGGAAATACTGCAGACACAGCTGACGTAAAATCAAAAAGCAAAATCAGGTGGCACAATTTTGTGGAAGTACTGGGGTTTACTGATGAAAAAGCGGAAGAAAATCTTGCACTCTATCAATCAGTCTTAGACAGATTCAACGAAATCCGATCCCGATCACTATCGGGACCGAAAACCGATCCCGATGGCTATCGGGACCGAAGTTCCCTTGTTCCCCACGCACCTTACTCGGTGAGCCCTAAAACTTTTCGGCTTATCAATCAATTGACCAAAAACCAGGTCATTTCCATCCATAACCAGGAACACCCTGCGGAAGACGAATTATATAAGACAGGTGGCGGTGATTATCTCAAACTCTTTAAAATTTTTGGCGTTAACCAATCACCTTTTCCAGTGACTGGTAAGAGCAGCATTCGGTCTTGCCTTCCCTATTTCAATAATGGTCAGACCATTTTTTTGATACACAACACCTACATGCCTGAAGAAGATATCAGCTGGGCAAACAGCTATGCAACTGAAAACGGCCTGAAATTAATTTACTGTCTTTGCCCGAACGCCAATTTATATATCGAGAACCGGGTGCCTCCAATTGAATTATTTATCAAACACGGTTGTCAACTCGTACTTGGCACCGACAGTTACAGCAGCAACTGGCAGCTAAGTATTGCCAAAGAAGTACAGGCCATCTTAGCGATGCCGCGATTTGCAACCGTGGCAACGCTCACGGATGTACTGAAATGGGCTACCATCAACGGGGCAAAGGCCTTGCAATGGGACAATGATCTGGGTAGTTTTGAAAAAGGAAAAAGGCCGGGTGTTGTCCTGATCGACAAAAACTACTGGACTTCGCGGAGATTAATTTAATAGCTCTTTCAATACTGGCAGTGTCTTCATTACTCCAAAATCCTGGATGTGAAAAGCGTAATACGTTTCATAAGCGTACAACAGGTTCCTTCGAAAAGCATGATTGAGTTTAATTTGGTCCAACTCTTCCGGTCGCATACATTTCAACAGTTGAGATGTAACGAGTGCTTGTTTCTCTTCGAGAAAATGAGGATGTGTTGGTCGCTCCCTTACGAATAATCCTTCATGTAGATCAAGAAATGGGAGCTTGTCTGAATATTCATCATTTATTCTGAAACCAAAAAATAGCGCAAGATGTAATGAAAAAAATAATGGAAAATTGGCGCATATTGTTTCATTGGTTTCATCCAAATGCAAAAAACAATCCTCCACAAAATGAAAAAGATCTTCGTTCGATTCGGGTTGTTTTAGACATTTTGTAACCAACTCTACCATGAACAGAGCTACTGCATTCCTTTTGACGTCAGAATAAATATGCTGGTACAAATAACTCCATTTAAATTCTTTGATACGCTGAAGATTTCTTAGCTCATTATGATAAACAACCAGGTCCAGGAGAGCTGCAGGCTGAAAAAGACTGGCCTTGGTGCTCCCTTTCGTTGAGGTTCTAACGCCATTCACCAGGTAAGACTGAATACCGAACAGTTCAGTAAAAATGGTAATGATCAAACTTGTTTCTCCATATTTTACCGATCGAAGAACAACGCCTTTTGTTTTATGAAGTCTCTGGGACATTTATTACTCCGCGCAAAACGGCAAAGATAGCGAACACATAAGAAGCTGTGGAACCACGTGTATGTAATTTAGCGCAATGCACCAATTATTTAGAAACGAAAACGATTTTTGTCGCTATTTTTTCTGTCTTGTCGTCGGTGCTCACGAGCACCAAATAAACGCCACTCGAAATTCGCCTCCCCTTATAATCCCTCCCATCCCACACAGCCTGCCCGCCGAGAGCTCGTGTCTGGTAAACTAATCTTCCATCCAGTTCTGTGATCTTGACAATCGAGTTTTCCGCCAGGCCACGTATGCCGATTGTACCAGTAAAATCGGGAGGCACAGGATTTGGAAACACCAGAACGTTTGAATTCTTTTCCGCTCCTTCTGTCGCAGTTCCCCTGAACGAACAAATTCCTTTTGCAGTAGCAAAGTACACTTCACCTGTTTTTTGATTAATCGCAATTTTCTTCACGTCGTTGCTCAACAAGTAACTATTATCTTCCGTGAAACGCCCAATCACTGTTTCCCCGTCGCGGCTAATGAGCCAAACTCCATTCCTTGTTGCGACCCATTTTCTGTCTGCACCATCTACAGCAATGCTTGATACATTTTCTCCTTTGAATAAATACCCGGCAAAATTTCCCTGCTGAACGACGGGCAATATGGCTTCACATCCGGTTGTGAAAACATCTTGCGCACACTCAATAATTCCGATGCCATCATCAGTACCTACCCATATGAATCCGCCTTTATCTTTTGCGACGCACAATACGTTGTTCGATGGAAGATTTCCGTTGCCTGAGCCAAAGCGATATAATTTCCAGTGATCATCGTTTAGGTCGTCGATTGAATTGCCGTAGCTATAACATATCAAACCATTGGCAAGCGGAGAAACGACCCAAAGCTGGTCTCCATCATCCGACACAATTTGAGAAACAGCATTTTCAATAAGGGTAAAAGGAGCCGTGAAACTTTTCCAATTGCCATCCTGCTTTCGAACGACCAGCTGCTGCAATGAACCAAAATTGGAAATCCATAAATTATACTTCTTATCAAACCACAAACCGGCAACGCGATAACTCGAGGGATCGAGTGGATGTGGCTTGATAGGAGAATTCTGTTTAGATATTTCAAAACTCTCATTGGTGGTAATGTGTAAGAGCCCTCCCCCAAAGGAACCCGCCCACACTGATTCATCTCTCGGATCAACCGCTACCGTGATAAAGTCAAGCATGGAATCAAGGACCGGGTAGTGAAACCGATTGAAATTTTTCCATTCACCATTTTTATATCGGTAAATTCCATTGCCGTTATATTGATAATTCCAGGAGTCATTAACTTCTCCCGCGGCTGCATAAAAAACTTCATTGTACTCAGTCATTTCGCCGCTGGCTATACCTTCCGGCGAGTTAGGACTATACACCTCATCGGCGGTGGAACCCGAGGAAAATTTTGAAAGAGCATCAAATTGATCGGCAATCCAATAATTACCATTGTATATGATTGCTTTTTGGGGAAATGGCGTTACTCCGTTTTGCTGAATAATTTTCTGCACGGACCCGTCAGCATTTAAAATGACAATTTTGCTGACGGGTCCGGCAAGCCGATGACAGACCGCGATTTTGCCACTAGTCGCGTTAATGGACGTAATTTTATTTCCGTCAGCATAAAAAAGACTCCAACTTGTGCCGTTGAACGAGAATAATGAGTCACTTTT
>VBAU01000107.1:0-1945 GCA_005883855.1 Bacteroidota bacterium | reverse complement strand
TCACAACATTCTTGCATACCCCGGCTGAAAGTCCATTAGTGCCGCTCAGTAATTGCCAATCGACGTAATTCGCCGGATTTGGGTCATTGACAGGTATTCTCTTAAGGCCCTCATCGGTCGCCGCATAATAAAAATTTCCATCGGAAGTAAAGCCGCTCACCTTTACATGATTGCCATTGTTCCCTATGATCCATGAATCCTTTATTTCGTAGCGATCTCCATCGACTATGATCACGCCAAGCCCTGTTGAGAGGTAGTAATCTTTACCAAGCAAATAAATGTTATAAATTGATTTATCACCGCTAGTGGTCTCTCGTTTCAAATCAGGAATGTTGAAAATGTCATTACGGTAGACGATATCAATGTCGCTGTTTGAATAGGCTATAAAAAGTTTGTGAGTCAATTCATCATAGGAAATAGCACTTAGGCCGGTTTCAGTAAGACCGGTTATTTTGCTTAACCTTTCAATAGAATTGTCTGTAAGATCGACGGTGAATAAACTATAAGGCGTCGCGCAGTAAATTTTATCGTCCCCGGCTGCAACATCAATTGCACTATTGTAAGGCAGATACTCTTTCCACATGCCAATCGGCCGCAAAGTAGTTTGTGCGAAAACTTTTATAAACGAACAACTAAATATAATCAGGAGAACCACTCTCACTTTTCAAAAATATCAATACTCAGTTAATTATATTTTAAAAGTGATGAGTTTAACAGTTTGCACTTTGTTCCTTAGTGTAATTGGGCATTCACATTTCAGCTCTGGATTTTATTTCTTTTCTTTGCGGTCTACGAATTTTTAGGCGACATAAAGAAATAACCATGTGGCAGAACATAGGGCAGTTCGTTCTCAAGTATCGATTACCCCTGTTATTGATCTTAATATGTTTGACCTCTTTCATGGCTTATCACGCGAGTAAGGTGGAATTGGGATATGAATTTGTCCGCGCCATACCTACCGATCATCCCAAATACAAAGCTTACCAGGAGTTCCGAAAAAAATTCGGTGAAGACGGCAACCTGTTAGTGATCGGGATCCAAACGGATAAATTGTTCGAGGAAAAAATCTTCAATGACTATATTTCATTACAAGGCAACCTAAAGAAAATTGCGGCAGTTGAAGACATTATCAGCATTCCTTCCGCGGTGAATTTGGTTAAGGATTCAACGACTGAGAAATTGAAGGCGGAAACTATTTTCCCGGAAAAAGTTTTGTCGAGAGTTGAAATCGATAGCGCAAGAAAAATCTTTCTCAGCCTTCCTTTTTATAAAGAACTTCTTTACAATCCTGAAACTAATGCCTGGCTCATGGGACTCCGGATCGACAAGAACGTGATGAATTCTAAGAAAAGAGTAGGTGTCGTAGCGTCCATAGCGAAACTCGCCAATGATTTTGGCAAATCGAATAATGTGGAAATTCACCTGAGTGGTCTTCCCCTGATACGCACGGAGATGGCGACACGAGTTGCAAATGAAATGCAATGGTTTCTGCGACACGAATTGCAAATGAAATGCAATGGTTTCTGCTGGCTTCCGTGGTACTTTCCGCCATGATACTTCTGCTATTCTTCCGTTCCGTTGGGACGATGTTGTTGTCATTGGCCGTCGTTATCACAGGTGTGCTGTGGAGTTTGGGGACTATTCATTTATTAGGTTACAAGCTATCTCTACTGACCGCATTAATTCCGCCGCTTGTTGTCGTGATCGGCATCCCTAATTGCATTTATTTTTTTAACAAGTATCACACTGCCTTCAATGAGACCGGTGATAAAAAGAAATCATTAGTCGAAATGGTGGGAAGAATGGGAATCGTAACTCTGTTTTGCAATCTTAGTGCGGCTATTGGATTTGCAGTTTTTGCATTGACACGCAGTAATCTTCTAAAAGAATTCGGGCAAGTTGCTGGAATCAACATCATGCTGTTGTTTTTCATTTCGCTTGTTTT
>VBAU01000106.1 GCA_005883855.1 Bacteroidota bacterium | reverse complement strand
TCTAAAGTGGAATGTGGCGGAGAATGAAGCAGTCACAATATTCGAAGTAAAAAAGAGTTATGATGGGAAAAATTTTGTCACGGGCGGCTTCATATTCGCGAGTGAGAAAAAAGGAAACGAGACCTATTTTTTCCCAGATCTCCTGACGGACAACCAGAAAATATATTACCGCCTCAAAATCGTAGGCAACAACAAAAAGATCAAGTATTCTAAAGTTTTATCATTCCAGTCTTCATCGTCAGAGAACGAGTATTTCGCGGCGATGACTGATTGCATAACTAAACCCGACATCAAATGAAGCATTTTACGAAACAGATTCATACGTTTCTCTACAGCATGCATGACCTGCTTTGGGTTGTTATTGGCTTGCTTTTGCTACTGAGCGTGATCCTTATTGCCAGTACCGATTCATGGCACTATTTATTTTTAGTCCTTCCCTTTTTGGTTTATCTCTACCAATCGAAAGGCATCAGGTTCATGAAAAATAAACATACGAAAACTGGAAAAAAGTCTTAGGCGTTGGATTATTAAATAGAGAACAAAACCCTTCATCTGAAGGGTTTTTTTATTTTGTAAGGTATGCCTGGAGGTTTCGCACATACTGATCAAATGCTTTAATGCCCGATGGCGTTACTTTGCAAATTGTTTGCGGATAGTTCTCTTTAAATTGTTTGATGACATCAATATAACCCGCATCTTTCAATTTCTGAATCTGTACACTAAGATTACCAGCCGTAGCATTCGTTTTTTCCTTTAGAAAAGTAAATTCGGCTTCCCTCACGCTCATTAAAAGAGACATGACCGCCAAACGTAATTGAGAGTGTAATATTGGATCAAGATCTTTAAACACTAGGAACAATATCTCCTTTCCTTATTTTTTTAAACTCCTTATTGGCGATATGCCCGGGGACGATATAGCCGCACAAAACGGCAAAGGCGTGAAACAGCATTACCCATTGAAAACGCTCCAGGCTAATGGACCTGACCAGGTCGTCTGGCAGGTTATTCAAAGTTTCCGGTTGAATAAACCTATCAATAAACAAACCGGCAAAAGCTACCGCCCATGTCACATACGCGGCAATGATCGAGGGCTTGAAATTTAACGCCGTTCCATAAATCAGGATCCAAAAACCATACAATCCTATAAGCAGCATGAATCCTTTGCTCGGAGGCACACCAGCATTCATGGAAACGATGATGAGAATAAGAAAAATAAAAAACCCGACGTTGAGTTTGTCAAAAATATCCTTTGTATATGTTCTTACCCTTTCCGCCTTTCTTACAAACAAGTTTTTGAAAAGATGATAAAGAAAATAAATGGCCACAATAACACCAAAAACATTCCAGAAAAATGAGGTATCAAACCAGTTAAACTGAATATTGAAATAAGTTAGCATTGATATCGTAAACAAAGTCCATCCCCAAATGATCCAGCCTTTGCCATCATCTTTCTGTTCCTGCTTAGCAGTCTCTATCATCTGCTGAATGATTTGCAAACTTTCCTGTTCAGTTAAATTTTTTTCTTCCATCTCAGGCAATTTGATTTTTATATTTCTTCCGGAGCAGATAGCCTGGAATTATCCATGCTATCAGCATAGCTACAGGAGTCATCAGCATTTGATAGTCATATTCCAGGACCGGTGCAATTGTCGATAAGACCCAGCAGCCAATCCCTCCTAATATCAATGGTGGAAAACGCAGAATAACGCCTGACAAGAAAACGGGCATGCCGTAGGTGGCAAGCATGATAGGGCTGATATGCCTATAGTAATCTGCCCCCGCGATGTTCCCGATTAAAAATGAAAGAAGAAAAATCATAATGAGAAAGGTTAACCACACAAAACCTATAATATTTGATGCGTATGTCCGCACTCTTTCCTTCCTGTATTTCTTGCGCAAATACAACACCTGGTAGATCAATATAATCCATGTGATCATCCACACATAATAATGGTACTGAGAGTGAAAGAAGTGCAGCAAGACAAATTGAGCTGTGCTGCACACTAGAACCGCCCAGCCCCACAGCAGATACAGATGGCCGTCTTCACTGAAACGGTTCTTTGCCTGGTTAATCATACTTTCGATTAAACGAAGACTCTCCTGTGGCGATAAATTTTCATCCTGCATAAATGAACTTTTAAAAGTTTGCAGAAGTTTCTGTCAACATCTCACTTCATTTGCGACAACATGCTGTTCACAAGACCTTGTCCCCAATTGGGATGAATCGCGCTTTCCGGCTTGAATGTGTTATATTTCTTCAATGCTTCTTCAAAAAGTTGCTTTGCTTCCTCTTTACTTCCGCCAAATTGCTCCGGCGTATAATATTTATCTAAAGCTTCGAGAACATATATTCTTGGATTGTCCGGGTTTAATTTCTTAGCGGTTTCCAGCGCCTGGCCTCCTTCGGGTCCATAGGTCATATACCGGTTCATGGGATCACCCATTAGCCGAAGCGTTGCAATCATTTTCTTCACGACAAATATTTCCGAGTTGTCTTTGCTCAAAGCGTCAGCCTTGTTCAACAGGTCTTCAGCTTTATCGGCAGCAGGATCGGTTTTGTCGGAATGATTCCCCATGTCGACATTACCCCCCCTTGTCATTTCAATGTTGGCCGCATTTACATGGCAGAGAGCAGCATAATAGTAAGGGAGCCATTGGGTTTTTTCAGCATCTCCTATTCGCTCAAAAGCGGCAGCCAGGTCTTTCAAAGAATTTAAATCTCTCGTGCTGTCCACTAAGGCAACTTTCGGCTGCATGGCGGCCATAAACTTGTCGGACATTTGTGCCCACGTTGTCGTAACAAATAGAATTGCGATCGCTGCAAAAATTATCTTTTTCATTTTTTAAAATTTTTCAGTTTGATAAAAATTGGAGTTACAAATTGTTATTGATTGCATCTTGTGTTCGATCGGTTCCAAAGCTGAAAAATGCTCCGATAAAGACAAACATTCTTGCCGGGGGAACGATCGCTTCTTTTCTGCTTCCGTTGTAAGAGTATTCGTACCCATAGGTTTGTTTGATTCCGAAAATATTATTTATCGAAACAACATACACCACAAAACTTCTTGGATTTTGCTTACCAACGCTCGGAACATAATTCAAACTAAAACTTACATTGTTGTAATCCGGCGTACGCCCTTTATCGGCAAAATAATATTTCACTCCATCCCACATTATATTATAATAAGGCCTGCCACTCGCATAAGTATACGACAAGTTGAAGCCGGTTTTTATGGGCAGCGCAAATGTTTTGATGACGACGGATGCCGTATGCCTTGCCGCAAAATTGGGAGTAATCGC
>VBAU01000105.1 GCA_005883855.1 Bacteroidota bacterium | reverse complement strand
TCTCATCGGCCAAAAAAATCAATGCATCGCCGATCTTTAGCTCGGCATGCAAGATTGTTTTATCCGGATTCTCCATCCGGCTAGTCTCTTTGGCGCCAAAGACATTTTTGTACCATTCAATAGCGGCACTTGCACCTTCAACTACAAGGCTGGGCGTAACGGCGCTATGGCCTTCGTAGATATAAGATGTTTTGTTCATGATTATGGATTTTTGAGGTTAAGAGATCTTTTGATATTTGGTTCCGATGTAATCTATAAAATCCGGCTCAATGCCCTGTTGGCGTATCAGCATTTGCATCTGCGCCCGATGGTGAATTGAATGATAATTTAATTGCAAAGCAATATCAGCCAATCGTGCTTTCCATTCTGTTCCATCATATCCAATAAATTCAACGTCGCTAAAAATTTGTTCCTCAGCCTTGTTGTTAAGAAAGTCAATCCATGTCTGCAGGCTCTCATTCCACTCTTCTTCCAATTGTTCCAGGAGATAAACCGGATCCCACCAACTCATTTGTGGTGCATGATTTTGCCGCAATATTCTTGCCATCCACTTGTTTTGTGAATTAATTATGTGGCTAAAAAATTTTACACAACCTTCTTTTTCTGGTAACTCAATTATTTTTTTCAACATTTTTTTATTAGCATAATCATTAAAAACAAAACTATCAATAAGATGACGCTGCATTAACATGACAAAAATATTTTGAATTAGTTTGTAAGAGAAGGCATTCTTGTCAGTTGTACCTGGACGCACTTCCATTCTCCCTTTTCTTTTATATAGGTATCGGTATACCTCGTTTCACCATCAGTCCATTGTCCATCCTTCATTGTTTTGTCTCTTGTTTTAGCAACGATCAATGCCATTTCTCCAAAAATTCTGACCTGTACTTCCTCCAGCACAAATTCAGGAATCAGTTTTTGGTCATAACCATGTGCCCATCCAGCCATATACTCTTTCCTGTCATGAAGACTGCCGTCTTTACCGATAAAAAGAAAATTGGAATGAATGATCCTGGTGTGTTCAATAGTGTCGTTGTGAAGAAAATTTTGTATAAACTGGCGGTTGATGGCGATAAGAGCAGCGGCATCCGGATCGGAGGCGGCGTGTCCCTGTTGCGCATAATTGACAATCGCCGACAGCACAGTGCCAGCAAGTAATAACATTCGTTTCATAATAAACATGGTTTAAAATCATAAATCTGAAACGAAATTACCGGCCGCTGAAAAGATAGACCTTAGAAAACTCGCTATTATGAAAGTTGATTGCGGTGAACTGACGGACTCACTTTAAATCGCTGTCTGTATGCTGTAACAAAATGTTCCAGGCTATTGAAACCGCAAGCAAAAGCCACATCGGTAACGGATTGTTCCGACGTTGTCAATAATACCTTCGCATGATTTAGCCTTACGCCCGAAAGATATTGGTGTGGGGAAATGTTCATAATCGTTTTAAAAACACGGCTGAAGTGAAAAGGGCTCACCAGGCAGTGCCTCGCTAGTTGCTGCAATGAAATATTGTTGGAAAAATTTTCAAGGATGTAAGCCCTGGCGTTTTCGACTGTAGCGAGATGATATTGTTTTAAGGAATCTGTAACCACAGGCACACTGGCTGCGTGAGTCAAGATGGTCATTACCCGATCAAGTAATTCAATCACCATTTCATCTATCTGCAAAATTGCCGTGTTTCCTTTTTCAATTCTTTTCCAGGTGCGGTTGTGCAAATAATCCAGCTCAGGGTTAGATTGTAATAATAAGGAGTGTATATCATTGTTCTTTAAAAACCACCCTCCTTGCTCATATTGTTCCTGGATTTGTTTGAAGAAATCGGCAGTGAATTCAAACACGGTAGTAATATCAGGTTGCCCATCAATGTGAGTGGCAACATGTTCATAACCTGGTTTCGAAATAAGTATCCTTCCGGCATGCACCTCGTCATTCCTTCTGAAGGTCCTGTACCCAAAAAATCCCTTTCGAATAAAGCTTAAACACAAACTTTCATTGTACTCTACGTTAGACACCGAGCAGAGATCGCAATAACATTTGAAGTCAGTGATCTTATAAAAATCCGATTGATATAAAATATGAGCATCGGCCAGCATAATGAGAACAGGAGGTTTAACTGCTCAACAAAGTTACCATGGCCCAATCAAAAACCGCAACCATTCGTCATTGCTTTGTCGGATTCGACACGTCCATTTGCGGACAGGCAGTCGCGCCTCCTCGCAATGACGAGGAGTTTGTTGGAGTAGACCTCAGCCGCACCGAGCATTAGAAGCCGAGACATTTTCTGGCATCATTGCTGGTTTTTGATCATGACTCTATAGGAGTCTACTGTGGGTAGCACTTTATGTATTGAATGCGTACGACCCTGGAGCGGTCGAAGCTGTTCTTCGCCGGCCCAACGGTAATTACAAAATACTTGGGTTATGCGAGACTGCACACTAGGATTACTGAACGTACAAGGGAGTGACACAACGGAAGCCAAAGAGAAATACAAGGGCTGGCTACAACAAAATATCGACAATCAGATAGCTTTGGCGGTGTCTCGCAAGACGACCTTTTAACCCCACGTTCTTTGTCATTGAGAGTCTCGATTTATCGGCAGGAAGCAATCTAAACCAAGGTGGCACAAATAATTGCTTCGTCGGCTTCGACACGTCCGTTTTCGGACAGGCAGTTGCGCCTCCTCGCAAGAATTAACCGGTGGTAAACTATAATGGAACTTTCGCAAGATTTCAAAGCCACCATACGTAAAATTGAACTTATTTGCAGCACAAACGAAACCATGTCACAGAAGTGGAAGATCATATTAGCATTTGCAGCAGTTTACATCATTTGGGGATCAACCTACCTCGCTATTGTTTTTGCATTGAGTGATATCCCGCCTATGCTTATGTCGGGTATGCGGTTCTTTTTAGCTGGTGTTCTGTTATATGCCTGGTGTGTTATTATAAGAAAGGAAAAGCAACCGGGGCTCGCTTCACTTTCAAAAAATGCTGTGTGTGGAATATTAATGTTGTCGTTTGGTATTGGTTCACTTGCATGGGCAGAACAATACATTTCCAGCGGGCTTGCCGCCATCATCGTTACATCGCTTCCCTTCTGGTTTGTGTTGTTGGATAAAAGGCAATGGTCATTCTATTTTTCGAACAAGATCATTTTGGTAGGGCTGCTGGTAGGATTTGCCGGTGTGCTGTTGCTGATTATTTTTGGAAAATCGCCACAAGTTTCATCCTCGCACGCAAAACAGTTAGCCGGAATGCTGGTCCTGATCGCCGGTGGAATCGCCTGGACCGTGGGTTCCCTGTATTCAAAATACAAAACAGTTTCTTCTTCAGTTACCATGAACACTTCTTTGCAATTGATGATCGCCGGAGTTTTCAGTACGTTGGTCAGTGTTATTTCAAGTGAGTCGAAACATTTTTCTTTTTCGCAAATACACATGCCGTCCCTGGTGGCCTTGCTTTACCTCGCAATCGTTGGCTCGTTGATAACTTTCCTGTGCTATGTTTGGTTACTGCACAAATTACCTCCTGCTCAAGTAAGCTCGTACGTGTATGTTAACCCAGTGGTAGCCATCATTCTTGGAGCCATCATAGGCAAGGAGGTTATTACAGGTGTGCATGTGTTGTCTCTCACGATCATCTTATGTGGCGTGTTGTTGATAAACCTACCTAAATACAAAATTGCAAGAAGGAAACAATTATCTGCCAACTAAAATTGTTCTATGATTGTACGTATCTGGCATGGCCGCACAAAAACACGGGATGCTGAACCTTATCGCCAGTATGTGGCCGCCACGGGAATGAGAGATTATACATCCGTGCCTGGAAATCTTGGCGCCCAGATTTGGCAAAGAGAGGAAGGCGACATAACTCATATCTGGACAATTTCCTGGTGGAAGGATATTGAAAGCATCAAGGCATTTGCAGGCGAGGACATCAACACGGCGAGGTATTATGATGATGATAAAAGATTCTTATTGGAGTTTGAGCCAACGGTAGAACACTGCGACGCATTTGATTTTAGAAATCCGAATCAATAATTTTATGGTTGCTGGCGAAGAACGATGTGATCGAAACCTTATTACAGTAACAGGCTTAACAAAAGGAACCAACCTTTACCTTATTAAAAGATAAGCAAGTGTAAAATAATAAGGTAATAGCTTTTGAGATTTCATAGTTTTACTAAGGTAATATGGCAGGCCACGCCAATGGCACGACGAATTCTCTCGGCATTTTGAGCCGGGACATGAGCTCATTTATGTGGACGATTAGTACCAATGGCTGCCTGCTCCCACTTGCCTGAACGGCCAAGGAATGGAAACAAGAATGATCAATAAAGCAAGAAGATAAAAAACCAATGTGCGCCTGTGTTTTGCTTTGTCACTGATGGCTTTTTTGCCTTGCGATTTTCCTATATGAAGAAGAATAATGGCAACGAACATG
>VBAU01000104.1 GCA_005883855.1 Bacteroidota bacterium | reverse complement strand
GCAGCGTACACATCGAGTCTCTTTCGAAGCTCATTCATATGACGCTCCATAATTTCTTTTAACCCTCCTCCGATATCTTCTTCTGTAATGACATTTCCGTCCTTGTCATACAAAATCTCATTTTCAGACACGTCAATATCATCTTCTTCAAACCCATCATCGCTCTCCTCCTCTTCTTCCTCTTCTTCCTCCTCTTCCTCCTCTGCTCTATCATCACCTTCCGTTTCCCACCCCTCAGAACTGTAGTCAGGGTTATCTTCATCATTTTCGTCTGCCTCCATATCATCTTGAATGCCATTCCATTCATCATCTTCAAACATTTGATCGTCATTCTCTTCATCATCATCACCATTATCCCCTTCAACATCGCTCTCCAGTTGAATTGCGTCATTCCTCTCTACAATTGTCAACCATGCCGCTGCCACCGACTCCAATTCTTTCAATTTAGCATCCTCAAGCATCTTCGTACAACGTGCTTCCATACGTTCACGATCATCCTCTGAGGCATAGTTATATTCGGCAGATACTCTGAGGGCCTGCCTTGCGCGTGCTAGACGCGTCCGGAATTTCGTTTTGATACGATGGTCCTCTGCAGCAAATCCAACTCGAGATTGATCAAGTTCACGAACGCGAATCGTGTCAGGGTTGTCGGACAAAGTGGTAGTTCGCGGACGTTGCGGGGCAAAGCGTTTGGCAGCGTTTGGCATAGTTGTAGATGTTCTTTGAAGACGGCTCCTAGTTGGTGTGTAGAAAAAAAGTTTTCATTAGAACCGATTTGTGACTGCCTTTGTAGCACACTAACCCGGTTTTAATCACAGCGGTAGAAAACTTTTGCGCGCTACACATCACCAACTCCTTGCCCATCATTGCACTTCCTCACAACATGGCAATGACTCTTCCTTCTGAAGATACCCAATGTAATCTCGTTGATAAGTACTTTATACGCTGACGGTTTTAGCGATTGTTCCTGAAACCTCTCGAAAGCAGCCTCGCAAGACTGGCAAGAAACTTCCTCTCGGCAATGTCAATAAGACTCTTCATCGTACAAAGAGAGCGCCTGGTGTGTTCAATCCACCATCGCAGTTCTCCAAAACGGATATCTGGGGCCCCAAGTACAAGCCACGAAAAACGTTGGTCCATGCAAAAAAACGTCGAATTAGTACTTCCTAAACTGTTCATTCCATTTAACTTTTAGACAACGCTTTGCATGAAATTCGTCATATGCAAAAATCGGTCGCTTTGCTCATCCCTCGACTGCCTTTCAGCCGACTCCTTCGTGAAATTGCAGGACATTTTAAGCCTGACCTTCGTATGCAAAGTATCGCTCTTGCTGCCCTTCAAGAGGCAGCAGAGACAATGCTTGTAATGTGGTTCGAGATGCTGTACATCGTTTCCTTTAATTGATTCTGATTGAACAGTCAGTTGGCGGCATTCCACGCAAGGCGCATCACTATCATGAAAAAGGATGCCGTTCTAGTCGCTAGGATAGTCAACCTCTGGGACCATGGTACATTTTTAAATCGATTTGTGCGAGGGACAGGAAAGGATTATGAACAACAACTACCTCCCAAAAAGTACAGACGCCCCAAACCTCGTCAAAGGCAGCCAGATGCCCCTGAACCCTATTACAAAGGCAAACGTCCCAGCAAACGTCCGAATGCAGCATCGAATATGACTGGTGGAAAAGGACCCCAAGTCAGGGATAAATTGGCTGCAAAAGCTGCTCGTGGGTAGAGTGGGAAGTATGTAGCTTGCAAATTGAATTATCATGAACTACAATCATTAAAATGCGCGCTACAAAATGTACCCAAGCTACAAGTCACTATGCCGAGTGTTTGTAGCGCACAAAATGTAACGAAGACCACAAAAACAATCGAAATGCAAGCTACAAGACAGTCTTCTTGTTCTTTCGAAATTTGAACCAATCATTCCTCCACTCAGCCGGCGGCTCATCCTCAGGCGTTTCCGTCTGACCTTTTCCACCATCTATAACTATTTCAGCCTTGCCTATTGCTCTGTTTTTCCTTTTCAACATATCCACATACATCATAGTTTCAGCAGTTGTGACAGGGTCAAGCTGTGCCCTCAACTTGGTCTCAACTTTCCCTGACCTACTAAATTGTCGTTCCACTCCCGCACCAGTCGCCGGAACTGCAAAAACATCTCGTGCCATGAAACCAAGATGGGGGAATGATGTCGCCGAATATGTTTGCCAGATGTCGAGGAGCGGTCGTTTGTCGCTAACTCTTGGAGCGGCTATGTAAGTGTCGTACTCGTTGGTAGTTCCATCGGCAGGAAGGGAGTTGACCATTTGTTCGAAGTCGTCGTCATCGATTGCGCTGTGGGGACGTTTCTGACTAGTTGTTGGAGTTATTGAAGGCGCGAGCCCAGTAGGAAGCTTTTCGTACCGTTCACAATATCTTTTGCGACATGCCGCAGAATACCCAGCTGTTGAATATTCTCCTTCGTCCCCGCCAGACCATTGTGATTGCTTCGTCAAATATAACTTGAGACGAGGATCAAGGATCATCCCATCACCATAAACAAATGGTGTGGCAGTCTTGTCGTAATATTTGGTCAATTTCGCTCTCATAGCCTGAAACGCAGGCAGAAGCTCCCGGATCCATTGCGAATCTCTTCCAATCACATTATCCATCGCCTCCACCAGACGATCGATCTCATTGAACAGAGTTTCATAAACCCAAAACACCTTCTCGATACCAGGACGCTTCGTTCCTTCCATACGGTCGTTGCATCTTTTGAAAGGTTCAAGGATATCGAGTAAGAATTCGACTCTCTTCCATTCTTGTTGAGAGATCTCGAGATGGAAGAAGGCTTGTTGTTGGACGTATGTATCGATCGCTTTTCGCAAATAGACACCGCGTTCGCACATAGTGTACACTGAGTTCCATCGTGTAGGAACATCAAAGATGAGTTGAAGTGGCTTCAGCTGATTGAATTGGCATGCCCGTTTGAAATTTTCTTTCTGAAGAGGACTCGCATGTGTTTTCTGTCTGTTAGCTTTGCTTGTAAAGTTTGTAGCGCACAAAATCAATTCGGCAGAGGTACAAATGGGATTTTGCGAGCTACATCACATACCTTAGCAATGCCACGAAGTTTTTTCAATGTCCCTTGAAAATCATCACCAATATCCTCATATTCAGGATCTTCTTCCATCACGTCAGGATTAAGTATGATTTCCTCCAGATCATCCCCTTCATCGTCATCAATTTCCACATCATCATCGTCCTCATCATCGTCCTCATCCAAATCATAAACATCGACTTCTTTCGCAGGAAGAGCTTTGATTTTCTTCAGGAAGGCTTGAAGCGCAAGATTCAATACATGATTCAGGCAGTTGATATAGTTCTCTCTTGCATCCCATTTCACCCCTAGCTGTCGCAATCGTTTGCTGAGAAATCTCATTAATTTGCGCATGTTCCCTGCATTGTCTGAAGTGATACAGAACAACTTTTCGCAGAGACCAAACTCCATCAAAACGTCCAACACATATTTTGAGAGTCTTTCACCGGTGTGATGCCCGTGGATCTCTGTAAAGCTCAAGAGAGCCTCATGCAGTTCGAACTTGTCGTCAATC
This sequence comes from Bacteroidota bacterium, assembly GCA_005883855.1. Classification (GTDB taxonomy): domain Bacteria; phylum Bacteroidota; class Bacteroidia; order Chitinophagales; family Chitinophagaceae; genus VBAU01. Next base: position 573 of record VBAU01000104.1, on the reverse strand, counting down.
CAATGAACAGTGATTGCTAATCATCAGTATAAACTTTGTAGCGCGCAAAAGGGAATAAGGGGCGCTCAAAAGATGGATTTGTGTGCTACAAGGGTCATACCCATATAGGAATTATTCAGCCGACTTGTCCAACCATCCAGTGCCAAGCTGCAACGTGATGAATTGGCAGCTAATTCATTGATCAAATCTTGTTTTGCTTGTGACGCTCGCAAAGTCAGTCGACCTCGAACGTTTTTGCGATTTATTATGAGTCGTTTTCCTTTGACTCTAATCATACTGATGAGCTTCTGGAAGTGCGGACTGTCTGCTTGATTGAATGGAATATTTCCAGCGATGAAAAAATCGAGAACTGCATCTTTGACGTCATCTTCCGTAATAGAATCGCTCGTATCGATTTCGCTAATGCTTTGTTTTTGGAATAAATCGGGAATATTGTTCATGGGTAGACTGACATTGCTGGAGGCTTTAGAGGGGCCACAAGCTTTTTGATGGCGGCTCATTGAGCTAGTGGAGAAACAGTTCTTCGAGCCCATGCCTGGGTGTTTGAAGGCTTGACGACAACGTTTGCATTTG
>VBAU01000103.1 GCA_005883855.1 Bacteroidota bacterium | reverse complement strand
AATGCATTTATCGAAGAGAAAAGGAAACGCGATGCCAATGACCGGGGACGCCGTGTTCGACCTCGGCCTGAACCTACCGACCCCCCCAATCTTGACCCGAATTCGGAAGATTCCAATACGAACCCTCCTGCACCTGCATCGACTCCAGTCGCTTCACCGCCCCCACCTGAGAAACCGAAATTCAGACTTGCATCTGAATTAAATCAGACAATCAATGCGGCTCAAATTGGCGAGAAGATTATGAACACATCGATTCAACTCGCAATCAATGAAGTCCTTGCTATGTCACCAGATGTTTCCCGCTACATCCATGACCAAACAAGAAAACGAAGGATTCCGGTCGATCAGTCCTCTGAGCCTAATGCAACCGCTGCAACAAGTTCATCCACCACGACCATCGCTGGACCAGAATACACAAAAAGGTATTATGCTCGTCCTTCTGCAAGAGCTAAAGTCACCCTCAATGATGAATTGACCATCCCTCAAGCTCTCCTAGAAAATGGATCTGAACTTAATATTATTCCCAAGCGGACTGTGGATCAGCTTTCTTATCCTATTGATGTTGATGTCCAATGGGTTATAAATGGATACAACGAGAAGGCTAAAAGCGAGCTCAAAACGTGGAAAGATGAGGGCGAAGTGTTGGGGGTAATGCATGATGTCAATGTTGATGTCGGTGGAGTTTCAGTTTTAAATCATCTCTTTGTTGTTGCCCATTGCGATTCGGATTTAATCCTCGGTCGTCCTTGGGAAACCACTGCACGCGTTCAATATACAAACGAGGATGATGGGAGTTACACAGTAAGGCTCAAGAGCCCCGACAATCTCCGAATGGTCGAATTCGTGGCTGCGCCATCTCGTCATGAGCGTGATCGTGAATTTGTACGAACAATTTCGACTTCAGATCTAAACTCCGACTATTTAAAAGTCTAGGGGGTGCTTCTAGTGGCCAAGAAGCACCCCATCCTCAAGATAGGCCTCCCGACGAAAATTACAACTGGAGCAAATCACGGAATATCACCTATGAATTACCTCTTTACGAAAACTACGGCCATATTCTTGATTCTACTCAACTGGAAGCTCTCGTTCGAACCATGTATAAACGCAAAGACCAGAAAATCCTTCCAGTTAATCAGCCTCTTCCTAACGGCATCAATCCGAGCGGTACCTTTGCTCCTGATCCTGGCGGCGGATTAGTGGTGCAACGAGGCTCCCGACTTACTCCGGAACGATTGAAAATGATGCACATTGGCGATGAATTCCTTTCGGATGCTGAAAAGCAATTGTTTATTGACATCCTCTATCAATTCGAAGGTGCTGTGGCTTTCAACGATGAGGAAATGGGTCTCCTCAAGCCCAGCATCGAACCACCTATTATCATTCATACTATCCCTCACGTTCCCTGGCAGCAACAGAATATTCGGCTCCCCAAGTCTATGCAAGAAGCAGCCACCGAAATGGTCAAAGAAAAATTAACTTACGGGATACTCGAACCTTCGCAGGGTCCCTATCGATCTCGATATTTCCTTGTTGTCAAGAAGAAACCTGGCGATTGGCGATTTATTAATGATGTCCAACCCCTCAACAAAGTGACAATCAGAGATTCAGCATTACCTCCAAGTGTCGATGAATTTTCCGAGGATTTCGCCGGATATCCAATCTCATCTGCCATCGATTATTTCTCAGGATACTTTGAGATCCCCGCGAGTCCCGCGACCTGATGACTTTTTCGACCCCCATTGGTAATCTCCGACAAACCCGGTTGCCTCAAGGATGGACGAATTCAGTATCCTGCTTTCAAAGAATCATTTCGAAAGTGCATTATCGTCAGATTCCACATCAGGTACGTTCATTCATTGACGACAGCGGAGTTAAAGGACCGAAATCAACTTATGATGATGAAGAAACCTCTCCTGGCATACGCCGATTTGTGTATGAACATGCGCAAATTTTTCGACAGTTCATGCAAGATTGTTGGACGGCAGGATTAACAATCTCAGGACCGAAGAGTATGATTGGGATGTCAGGGATTGACATTGTCGGATTTTTGTGTGACAAGGATGGCAGAAAACCGGTGCAAAGCAAAGTATTAAAAATATTAGATTGGCCAATCCCAAGAAACATCAAAGAAGCACGAGGATTCATTGGGATTGTGACATACTACAAAATCTTTATTCCTCGTCTTGCAGTCATTGCGGCTCCCATCTACAACTTATTTAGAAAGGGGAAGCGCTTTGTGTGGAATTCAGAATGTCAGTTAGCAATGGATACCCTCAAACGGCGATTAACAGAATCCCCGGTACTTATCACTCTCGATTTATCACCTTCGGCACTTCGGATTATTGTCAATGTCGATGCAGCATCCACAATCGGATGGGGCGCGGTCCTTTCACAGTATCAAAGCAATGGTGAGATACATCCGGCGAGGTACGAAAGTGGAATATGGTCAGATCCGGAGAAGAAATATGATGCTTTAAAATTGGAGTGTCGCGGGTTGTTAAAAGCGTTAAAAAAGTTTCGCTATTGGCTATTCGGCCGTTACTTCTCTGTCAGAACCGATTCACAATCCCTCGTTTGGCTTCTTAACCAACCTCCAAATGACCTTCCGAATGCAATGATGACACGGTGGTTAGCATATTTGCGGCTATTCGACTTTGACGCAACACATGTACCCGTAACAAAGAATGGTGCAGCAGATGCACTTTCTCGACGTGGTGCAGCAATGGAAGATGATAGCGAAGACGATGAAACGGATAGTTATTTCGAAGCAAAGATGTATGGGATCATGGTGTCTGTATCCAATTTGGTATCTGTCATCCAATCTTCAAAGGCTCTAGATGTAGTAGCTCGAGTTTACCTCCATGAAGGTGAATATGAGGGCGATGATCTTCTCCTCGGGCAATATCTCGAAACCTTACGGCGACCGGATGAATTAACGGACCTGCAGTATCAATCTCTTCGACGAAAAGCAAAGAACTTCCTCGTTCGTGATGGATATCTCTTCAAACGTGGTAGGAAGAGTGGAATCCCCCCTCGTCGCGTCATTAACCGACCCGAGCGATGAACCAGCATTATCGAAGAATTACACGACGAAATTGGGCATCGAGGCGTTAAAGCAACATACGATCATGTTTCCCGGCGATATCAATGGCGTGGTATGTATTCGGATATCAACGATTGGGTTAAAACCTGCGAAGAATGTCAGCGTCGAGCTCAAATTCGGTATGAGGAACCTCTGCATCCAACGTGGAGTGCTACCGTATGGGAGAAGATTGGTGTTGATGTAGTTTACATGCCAAGGACTTCTGAAGCATCTTTTATTGTGTTTGCAAGGGATGACCTGAGTGGATGGGTAGAGGCACGAGCCATTCCCGAAGCATCTTCGTTTTATGTGTCAAAGTTTCTATACGAAGAAGTGGTTTGTCGTCATGGTTGTCCTCGAAGGATCGTCTTGGATGGAGGGCGAGAAAACTTGGACCTTACGAAAGACCTTCTTCAGCATTATCGAATCAAAGGGACCACAATTTCTGCATTTCATCCTCAAGCAAACGGACTCGTCGAACGTGGACATGGCCCTATCGTTAATTCTATTGCGAAATACTGTGACCAACCAGCCGATTGGCCGAAATATTTACCGCTAGCGCTATGGGCAGATCGGATCACTATTCGTCGTTCCACAGGTTACTCTGCATTTGAGCTATTGTATGGAAGAGAATGTCTACTGCCAGTTGAATTAGCGATTGAATCCTGGAGTGTTGTGGATTGGGAGGAGGTAAAATCCCGTGAAGAATTGATTCTGGCAAGAATGAAGCAGCTGGATTGGAGGAAAATCAGTGAGACGCAAGCCGCTACGAATTTGAAGAATTCTCGTCGAACCAACAAAGACTACTTCGATCAGCACAAACGTTTACGCCCCAAAACCCAGCAATTACGAGTTGGAGACCTTGTTTTACTCATAAATGACGAGCTCCTTCTCTCTAGAAATCGGCAAAAGAAAATCAATGACCGATGGCGTGGCCCTTATCGAATTCGAGAAGTTGCCGAAGATTCGACCTTCTATCATCTAGAAGAA
>VBAU01000593.1:2690-3170 GCA_005883855.1 Bacteroidota bacterium | reverse complement strand
GCACCCCGGCTTGAGAAACCTGTTCAACGACGGTCTTGTAATCTCCGCGATTGGAAGCTTTACCGTAAACTGGGGCACGAGGAAAAACCTGAACACATTGAAATCAAATTTGGAAATATCCGGATTGCCAACGCTCTTCCAAAGCGAGTTTTTCAAAAAAAATCTTTTCCGTTTTATCAAGCCGGATGCTGAGTTCAAAAGGATAATGCGGACAAAGCCAGGCAGCGAGGTCGTAGCGCGGGTTTTTACAGGTGTCGGAATTCCATTCGAATGGATAAATGGAAACGACACAACTAGCCGGAATCTTCCTTTTTTCAAGGCTTATATGGCAGGCGGTCCAAATAGTATGCGTGGTTGGGGACTGCGAAGACTCGGCCCAGGTCATGCTTCGTTGTTCTATGATAGCATCCCGGATCGTTTCGGTGATATCGAGTTTGAAGCCAACCTGGAATACCGTTATCACATGTTTAATCTGTTTGG
>VBAU01000593.1:1366-2659 GCA_005883855.1 Bacteroidota bacterium | reverse complement strand
GGGTAACGTATGGTTCATGAAAGCAAACCGAGATTTCCCCGGAGGTGAGTTCCACTTTGAGAATTTTTTTAAGGACCTTGGTATCGACATAGGAACCGGGGTCCGAATCGACCTGGGATTTTTTCTTATTCGATTTGACTATGCTTTGAAAGTTCATAATCCTTCGCCTGAACCTGTGAACAAGGAGGCGCAGGATCACTACTTCTATAATTGGGACCTCAAGTATCTATTTGGGGGAGTTCTCCAATTCGGCGTAACATATCCGTTCTAGTTCTGAGTTAAGAGTTGAGAGTTTAGAATTAGGAGCCTTGTGCCGGCAAAGTATTTTCAAATTGTTCAACGGTTAATGCATCTTCTAATTTGAGTGTACCGATTCTTGTGCGGCAAAGACTACTTAAGTAAGCACCGCATCCCAAAGCGGTTCCAATGTCGTTTGCGAGGCTTCTGATGTAAGTACCCGTTGAACATACAACGCGAAAATTCACGACAGGCAATTCGATCTTGTTTATTTCAAATTCTTTTATCATCACTTTTCTTGGTTCCAATTCTACTTGCAGTCCTTTCCTGGCGAGTTCATATACCCGTTTTCCTTTCAGTTTTATGGCTGAATGAGCCGGCGGAACTTGCGAAATCTCACCTATAAAACTCTGAGCAATGGTCGCTATACTCTGCGGAGATATTCCCTCAATTGACTTAAAATTTTGCGGCTCACTCTCGAGGTCATACGTTGGTGTTTCGGCCCCTACGGTAAAGCTGCCGGTGTACTCTTTCTCCTGCGCCATGTACTCATTTATTTTTTTTGTGAACTTGCCCGTACAAATCACCAGTAGCCCTGTTGCCAGGGGATCAAGTGTTCCCGCGTGGCCAACTTTTTTTACTCTAATAAGGTGGCGTACTCGCCTGACAACGTCAAAGGATGTCCAATACAGCGGTTTGTTGAGAAGTAAGACCCGGCCTTGTTCAAAAGTGTTCACAAATACAGTTTAAAAGTTTACGAGTTCCAAAGCTCAAAAAGTTTATACCGTTCCGGTATCTACAAACATCTCTGGAACTTTTGGAGCTTGTCAACTATGGAACATTAAATAGAAAGCTTATTTTTCAACTCAAGATATTTATTGATCGTGTCAATTGTGAGATTTTGCGGGGATGTGAGAATCGTAAGGATCCCATTTTTGTGAAGCTCCTTCACCATTAATCTTTTCTCAAACGAAAATTTTTCAGCAATCGTCTTTATGTAAATATCTTCAATTGACGTTGCCTTGCTCTCGGTCAATTGTCGAAGTTCCGTGTTTT
>VBAU01000593.1:0-1228 GCA_005883855.1 Bacteroidota bacterium | reverse complement strand
GGTTGCGAATAACAGAATACAATTTTTCAAAGTCGGCTTCCAGGAACCGGGTTTGCTGGCGATATAGTGTCTCCAGCACGAGGTTCATTTGAGTGGGTTTTTTATCCGCCTGTAAGAATGCGTCCAAATTTTCAGCAAAGGTTATGATACCTGCCTTGTCTTGTCGCACGAGTGCAACGTTGCTCAAAACCAGAGAAGCATTAATCGCATAATCAAGCAGCGTCATTCCTTCAAATGGCATCTTCATGATGCGGCCCTTGTTGATGAGGCAATACACCTGTTGGCTGCGCTCGTCGGTGAAGTTGTTTACCATGAAGCCGCCTTTTCGCGCTGTAGCTTTCCAATTTAGAGTTCTGTAATCGTCCCCTCGCACATATTCTTTGATCTGTTCAAATTCCATGCTATGTCCCAGGCGTCGAACCCTTTTCACTCCTGCTTCCTGCAAGCGATTGTTGACAGCCAGCAAATGATAACGCCTCATCTGAATGTAAGAGGGATACACCTTCACTGTTTGCGCGGCCAGGAAAACAAATCTTCGCTTGACCAATTGCAGAGGACCCTTTACAAAAACGTTTACATTCCCATATAAATATTCACCCCTGGTTACTGGCTTCAGAGTGTAAGTAAGGTGTCCCTCGCTTGTCTTTTCTAGTTTAACCTGGCGATGCCAATTTCGGTCCTGGAATTGGACGGGCAATTCATCAACTACGTCCGCAGTGATGGGAAACGAATAATTGTTTTGAAAATGAAGGGCCACCTTGTTCTCGTCGCCATTGCTCCAGCGTTCTGCGGTTATGCGCTCGGCACGCAGGGCATATCTCTTCCCGAAAACCAAAAAACCATCGACCAAAATACTTACGCCCAACAATATCAAAAGAAGGCTGGCCACATCAAACAGTACCGGTATAAAATAGCTGAACACATAAAGAATTACTGCGCTGGCGGCAACATAATAAGCCATCTTACCGAGGTATAAGGACTGACCGAAAAATTTTATGATTGCCTGGATAAACATTTCACGGATTTCAAGAATTGGATTCAGAGTACGTCTTTCGTAATTGCTAATTGACTATTGACTATTGACTTTTCAGCCCTACCTGGGAATATCAATGCCGTTCACGATTTGCCTGATCACTTCGTCCTCGGTAACTCCTTCCATTTCCTTGTCGGGGGAAAGTATAATCCGGTGACGCAACACGGGTCCAAACACTTCCACGATATCATCCGG
>VBAU01000102.1 GCA_005883855.1 Bacteroidota bacterium | reverse complement strand
CTATAAAAATGTGATTTGTTTTAGCGGCAGCCGCAACGGCATGGATGATGAAACGGGCTTAAAAAATTGCGTTGATGGTATTAAACAATTCATCGGGCTTGCGGAAAAAAATAACGTGATGGTTCAGATGGAATTGTTAAACAGCAAAGTGAATCACAAAGACTATATGTGCGACAAGACTCCGTGGGGAGTTGAATTGGTGAAGAGAATCGGTTCGCCCAATTTTAAATTACTCTATGATATTTATCACATGCAGATCGATGAAGGAGATGTGATACGAACAATAAAAGACAATAAGGAATACCTTGGTCATTATCACACCGGCGGGGTGCCCGGCAGGAACATTATCGATGAATCGCAGGAGTTGTATTACCCTGCTATCATGAAAGCAATTTTAGAAACCGGCTTTACAGATTACGTTGCGCAGGAATTTATACCATTGGGAAATAGCAATGATGAAAAAATTGCCCAGTTGAAGAAAGCGGTGAAGATTTGTGATGTGTAGCCCCCTTCCGACTTCCCCCGAAAGGGGAAGCCATCAGCGCACAAGGCTCGCTTTTCGGAAAGCCCTGCTGATTTGAACCATTTTCGAAGGCGATGAGTAGAGATAAACCGACGACGTGGAAGCGATAGGGTTCATTAAAGATTGGGGGCACCGTCCTTCTCCTTGGGAGAAGGATAGGAGGATGAGGTCAGCCACGTAGCGAACAGAACGTACAAGTGAGTGACACAACGGAAGGTGAAGAGAATTACGCCTGCTGGAAACAAAAACACAAAACACAAAAACGATAAACTCCCAATATGCCAGAAAACTATGACGCCATTGTGATTGGTTCGGGAATTAGCGGAGGATGGGCCGCGAAAGAATTATGCGAAAAAGGATTGAAGGTGCTGATGCTCGAACGCGGTCAGCCGCTCGACCACATAAAAGATTATGCGCAGGCTAACAAGCCAGAGTGGGAATATCCGCATCGCGGTAGTCGCACGCAGCAGATGATAAAAGACTACCCCGTTTTAAAAAGAGACTATCCTCTCAATGAAAGAAACCTGCATTATTGGGCAAGCGATAAAGATTGTCCTTACACAGAAGTAAAAAGATTTGATTGGTTTCGCGGCTATCATTTTGGTGGGCGTTCCATCATGTGGGGGCGACAAAGTTATCGGTGGAGCGATATTGACTTTGAGGCGAACGCTAAGGATGGGATTGCTGTCGATTGGCCGATCCGTTACAAAGACGTTGCTCCATGGTATGATTACGTGGAAACATTTGCAGGCATCAGCGGTTCAATCGAAGGATTGCCACAATTACCAGACGGAAAATTTTTGCCGCCGATGGATCTGAACTGCGTTGAAAAGGATGTTGCGGCGCGCATCAAAGAAAAATATGAGCACAGGAGATTGATCATTGGTCGCACCGCCAACCTAACGCAGGCGAAACTGGAACAAAACCGTCAATGCAATTTCCGGAATATGTGTTCGAATGGTTGTCCATTCGGCGGATATTTTAGTACGCAATCGTCTACGTTCCCCGCAGCAAATAAAACAGGTAACCTCACCGTCCGGCCCTACTCCATCGTTACAAGCATTGTCTACAATAAAAACACGAAGAAAGCCACCGGCGTTGAAGTTCTCGATGCGGAGACAAACAAAACTTATGTGTTTAATTCGAAAATAGTTTTTCTCTGTGCATCGACCATAAACTCCGCATGGGTGCTGATGAATTCCGCCACAGATGTTTGGCCCGATGGTTTGGGAAGCAGCAGCGGTGAGTTGGGTCACAATTTAATGGATCATCATCTCGGTGTTGGCGCGGGCGGAGAAGTGGAAGGTTATGAAGACAAATATTACGACGGCTTCCGGCCGAATGGTTTTTACATTCCGCGATTCAGGAATTTGTTTGGAGACAAACGCGATTACATCCGCGGATTTGGATACCAGGGCGGAGCGAACAGACAAGGATGGAGTCGCGTGGTTGCAGAAATGAATATTGGCGGAGACTTCAAAGATGCGATATCAGAACCTGGTCATTGGTCAATTGGAATGGGTGGATTCGGCGAGATACTGCCTTATCATGAAAACAAAGTAACGCTTGACAACACCAAAAAAGATAAATGGGGTTTGAATGTGGTGGCAATCGACTGTGAGTTGAAAGAAAACGAATTGAAGATGCGTAAGGATATGATTGCCGATGCCCAGGAGATGTTGGAAGCCGGAGGCGTAAGGAATGTAAAAGCTCGCGAAGGAGATGGGACGCCCGGGCGTGGCATTCACGAAATGGGAACCGCAAGAATGGGCAAGGATCCGAAAACTTCGGTGCTAAACAAATGGAACCAGGTATGGGATTGCATGAATGTATTTGTAACAGATGGATCATCCATGACCTCCGCTGCTTGCCAAAATCCGTCGTTGACGTATATGGCATTAACGGCAAGGGCGGCGGATTATGCGGTAAACGAGTTAAGGAAGAGGAATCTATAGAACAGCGATTTCTAAGATTGTAACGATTATGAGGAAAATAATTTTGATACCAGCGATAGAATCTCCGATTAAGCTGTCGTTGCGTCGCAATCACGTTATCGTCCCGTTCGTTAATCTGCTTGACTCCATTGCAACCGTCGAAGCCTGTGCATGAAATAAAAATATCTATGCCGAACGATACGACTATAGCGAATGTAAATAACAAGGGAATAAATCAAAACACTTTTGATGCCATTGTTATTGGTTCCGGCATGACCGGAGGATGGGCCGCAAAAGAATTCTGCGATCATGGATTAAGAACCTTAGTACTCGAGAGAGGACGAGACGTGAGGCACATCAAAGATTATCCAACAGCCACGAAGAACCCATGGGATTTTTCGCACCGCGGGAAAATGCCCGTGGATGTTACAAAGGAAAATCCGATTCTGGCCCGGTGTTACGCATATGGTGAGTCCACTGATCATTTTTTTGTGAAGGACAAAGAGCATCCATATATACAGGAAAAACCGTTCGACTGGATTCGCGGCTACCAGGTCGGGGGCAAATCATTATTGTGGGCGCGGGCCACGCAACGATGGAGCCGATTCGATTTTGAAGGCCCGGCAAGAGACGGATTTGGTGAATGGCCCATCACATATGATGAACTCGCCCCATGGTACTCGCGTGTAGAATTATTCGCTGGCATCAGCGGCAATTACGATGGCCTGGAAACGCTGCCGGACGGCGAATTTCTTCCGCCATGGGAATTGAATTGCGTCGAGAAGGACATTCAACACAAGATCAATACCACCTACAAAGACCGCAACGCAATTATTGGTCGTTGTGCACACCTGACGAAACCAAAAGAAATTCATATTCAGCAGGGACGTGTCCAATGCCAGGCAAGAGTGGTGTGCGAAAGAGGATGTCCATTTGGAGGTTATTTCAGTTCGGTTTCTTCAACGCTGCCCTGGGCGTCAAAGACAGGAAATCTCACCCTTCGGCCACATTCGGTTGTACATTCTATTATTTATGATGATAAAAGGGGAAAGGCTATTGGTGTGAGGGTAATCGATGGCTTAACAAAACAATCGACTGATTATTTTGCGAGGATAATTTTTGTAAATGCCGCGTGTCTGAACTCCAATTTGATTTTGTTGAATTCGACATCTGATCGATTTCCCAATGGTTTAGGAAATGATAGCGGCCTTTTAGGTAAATATGTTGCATTTCATAATTATCGCGGAACGGTTAATGCAACTGTTGATGGGTACCTCGATAAATATTATTACGGGCAAAAGCCCACTGGTGCTACCATGCCCAATTTTAGGAATGTGCGGAAACAGGAAACAGATTTTCTTCGCGGCTATATGGTACATTTCTCGGCAGACAGATGGCGGGGCAGTGAATCCAGCGGGCAAATAGGAGGAGAGTACAAAGATGCAATGGCGGAGCCAGGAGGCTGGGGCGTTTGGATGATGATGCAGGGAGAAACCATTCCGAAGGAAAGCAATCATGTTCGATTGAGTAAAGACCAAAAAGATCAATGGGGAATTCCCCTACTCATCACTTCGGTTGGTTATGACGAGAACGACGAAAAAATTTTAAAAGATTTTCTTGAGCAGGGAGCGGAAATGCTGAGCAAAGCAGGGTGCAAGAACATCACGCCTCACGACAGCAAACAGGCTCCCGGACTGGATATTCACGAAATAGGCGGCGTGAGAATGGGAAAAGATCCAAAAAAATCTTTGCTGAACAAATGGAATCAAATGCATCACTGCCCGAATGTTTTTGTAACGGATGGAGCATGCATGGCATCAACGAGCACGCAAAATCCGTCATTGACTTTTATGGCGATTACGGCAAGAGCGGCGAATTATGCAGTGGAGGAGTTGAAGAAGGGAACCCTCTAAAATTGATAATTGAAGGGGATGGCTCCGTGCATGATAAAAAGGAAGAAAAAGAATATGACGCAGAACATCAATGGAACCTGGAGAAATGGGGCTATAAAGTTTTGCGTTTTTCAAATGAATTAATCACAAAGAATCTCGATTAGTCTTGATGCAAATTGAATATGAAGCTGAGATCTTATTACAAAATCTGATTATTAACCAAAAGTAAACTCCCCTTTTGGGGGTTTGGGGGTCAAAATATATGGATCGCAGAGAACTTTTAAAGATGATTGCTGTACTTACCGGTGGCGCCGTCGTAGGTGCCGAGGTATTTCTTA
>VBAU01000101.1 GCA_005883855.1 Bacteroidota bacterium | reverse complement strand
TCAGTGCTAATAAAATATGGTCAACATTTGGACGTTAATACCTTAGATTAGGTTAACCGGCAAGGAATTAGCATTTTTATTCTCGTCTCGTTGCACGTGTTTTAAAGATTTATTATTTTGTAATTCTTTGGGATTAGGATTCAATTGATCCTCAACCGTGATTAATGAAAAGCCTTCAAACCAAAAACAATACCCTATGAATCGTTTGATCCTCCTTTGTCTCCTTCTTTTAACCACCGCCTCCGTTTTTGCTCAGTCTGACAGCGCTAATTATTTTTTGAACATTGGTCTTGCAGAGAAACAGAAAGGACGTCGGATGGAAAGCCTTAAGAATTTTGAATTAAATGAGATGGCTTCGGCTTACATGGACGTAAAAAAATATTACCAGGCAAGGGATACATACAAAAGGCTCATAGACCTCGGAGAGACTACACCACAAGCCTATAAACAACTCGTTCAGCTCTCGTTTAATTTAAAGTCGTACGATGATGCAATATTGTATGCCGGCAGACTAAAGAAAGTCGATCCGTCGGAAAAGGTGAACTATTATCTCGGCAAAATAAATTACGACCGGGAAAATTATGGGGAGGCGTTGAAATATTTGAACGAAGCGGCGAAAGATGACCCGCAGAACGCCGAGATCCCATACATGATTGGTCGCAGCTATGCTGACATGCTCAATTATAAGTTGGCCATTCCATATTATCAAAAGGCCGTTGAGCTGGATGCAACAAAGTATGGCTGGGTATACGAGCTGGGATTGATCTGCTATGCTCAAAATGATAACAAAAACGCTTTGAAGTACATAAAAGATGCGGGCGATAAAGGTTATCCAAAAGATAACGGATACCTGCAGAATCTCGGCATAGCTTACATCGATGCGGGAAACTTTAATGATGGCATCCTTATCCTCGCCGATTTGCTGAAAAAACGGCCAAGTGATTTCAATCTCTTAGATATGGTTGCTGAGGCTTACTACGATAACAAGAAATACGACGATGCCATGAATTACTGGGACACGCTGTTAGGCTACGATAAAACAAACGCGTCCGCACTATACATGATCGGGATGTGTTACCTGAAGAAAGGAGACAAAGGGAAAGGCCAACAGTTATGCGACAAAGCCATCGAGATGGACCCAACCCTTGCGATGTATAAACAAAAGAAGCAGATGCCAGGGCTGTGAGAGCTGGTCAAAAGTCACTAGTCGATAGAATATAGTCTGTAGCGCTATTCCCCATTGCTTATGGCCAATTGCCAATTACATACGCTCGGGCACATTAATACCCAACAGATGCATCGCTGAAGATATCACGTTCGCCGTCATTTCCGAGAGTTGAAGACGAAGTTGTTTCTTATCTGCCGATTCGGCGTTCATCACCGAATGTTCTGCATAAAATGTATTGTAGGTTTTCGCAACAGTGAATGCATAAATGGCAAGCACGGAGGGGTTGTGTTCTTCCGCAGCTTGTTCCAGCATAACTGGATATTGCTCAAGCAAAACAATAAGTTCCTTTTCGCCGGGCAACAATTCGTTCGATCCTAATTTATAAGTTGGGTCTGCTTTTCCCTTCCTTAAGATTGACTTTATTCTTGCATGAGTGTATTGCACAAAAGGACCGGTGAACCCATGAAAGTCTATCGATTCTTCCGGATTAAAAATCATTTTCTTTTTTGGATCAACCCGCAACAGGAAAAACCTCAAAGCGCCGAGTCCGATGATGTCATACAATTCTTTTAATTCAGCTTCGCTAAAGTCTTTCACCTTTCCTAACTCTTCCGTATGCTTTGCCGCCACTGACACCATCTCATCCATGATGTCGTCAGCATCCACCACGTTTCCTTCGCGAGTCTTCATTCTTCCCGTGGGTAGCTCCACGAGCCCATAACTTAGATGGTAGATACCATCGGCGTAAGGTTTTTTGAGTTTTTGTAATATGAGTTTTAAAACGTTCATGTGATAATTCTGTTCATCAGCAATCACATAAAAGCTTTCGTTGTATTGGAAGTCTTTATACTTTTCATCTGCCAGCCCGAGGTCCTGTGTGATGTATAAAGAAGTGCCGTCCTTTCTTAATACAAGTTTTTCATCCAAACCATCGGCTGTAAGATCGATACATACACTACCGTCCTGTTTTTTGAAAAAAACTCCTTTTTGTAAGCCCTCCTCCACAAATCTTTTCCCAATTATATAGGTGTCGCTTTCATAATAGACTTTGTCAAATTCATTCCCTATGCGTTTGTATGTCTCGTCAAAGCCCTGGTACACCCATTCGTTCATTTTTTTCCAAAGAGTGAGTACCTCGGGCTCACCTTGTTCCCAATCATGCAACATCTTTTGTGCTTCTTTCATCATGGGTGCCTCCTTCTTTGCCTCTTCTTCATTTACGCCACTACTGACCAAATCCTTTACCTGTTCTTTATATACCTGCTCAAATTGTACATAATAATCACCCACGAAATGATCACCCTTCACATTTGTTGATTTAGGCGTTGCACTGTCACCGAATTTTTGATATCCTAGCATGCTCTTACAAATATGGATGCCCCGGTCATTCGCCACGCATGTCTTAAAAACTTCGTATCCGTTTGCCTTTAATATTTCAGTTGCGCTCCATCCTAAGAAAATGTTCCGCAGATGGCCAAGATGCAACGGCTTATTTGTATTGGGTGAGGAGTATTCCACCACCACCGTGATTCCGTTTGGCTCCTTTTTGCCAAAATGAACCGCGAGGAAATTGGTTTGAAGAAAATTTATCCAATAATCATTGGTGATCGTCAAGTTCAAAAACCCTTTGATCACGTTGTAGGAATGAAAAATGGTAGCATGCTGTGCCGTGAGAAGGTCGCCCAGTTCTTTGCCGATTACTTCGGGCGATTTTTTTAGCGTTTTGACAAAAGAAAATAATACAAGAGTGTAGTCACCTTCAAACTCGGGTTTCGTAATGTTGATAGTAAGGTCGTCTTCGTCCACGTCAAAATTGTATAATTCTTTCAGGGCCTTTGTTACAAGTGGTTTTATTTGCTTTACGACACTCATGTTCGTGCTGGTTAAGCCGCGAATTTACCTATAATTTGATTTAAGATTTATTTGAGGAAGGCCATTTGAAATTTGCGATTTCTTTGTGTTATTTTGCAATTCAATGCGCAAACACTTTCGCTCAGCAAGGGACGTCATTATTTCGACTATTGATTCTTTTTATCCGCCCTTCAGCAGGATCATCGATCTGCAGACCTTTCGATACGCAGCCTGCGGTGGAACCAATAGCCTGTTCGACATTTTGCTTTATTCATTCACTTATAACTATATTCTTCAGAAGTCAATTATTCATCTCGGTGGCATCGCTATCAGCCCGTACATCTTTGCCATGATGGTCACGTTTCCTATTACTTTGTTAACGGGATTCCTCCTAATGCGATATGTAGTTTTTCCTGATTCTAAGGCAACACGCAAAAGGGTTCAGGGGAGCAGGTATATTGGCGTCGTCGTAGGCTGCATTTTCCTCAACTACATATTTTTGAAATTATTTATCGAAAAATTTGGCTGGTGGCCACTTCCTTCAAAAATGGCGACGACAGTACTTGTGGTGTTGTTCAGCTATTTTTCTCAAAAGCATTTTACATTTAGAGTACCCAGCACAATCAAAAGCTGAAGTTGATTGAATCGATCCTGATCGAAAGGCTTCCACTGCAGTTACCGCGAACAATCAGGTACTCCCTTAGCGGGTAAATTTTTACAATTTTCATATCGTCCATGTGTCCGCTGCTCTGGATGCCCTTAATCAATTCTCTATTCAATTGTTGATTAAAACTGGTTGTGGCGCTGCTGACATATGCAGACAAATCAAACGTGGAGTATTTTCTCAATTCATTAATGATTCGGCGATTGAACAACCAACTGGCGGATTTTAACAGCATGTTCTTGGACTTAATGTCGAAATCGAGATCTTTCATTTCGATCGTTCTTGTGGCCGCATCGTATACTGGTTTGCCAATAAGATAAAAAATGCCCTTTTCCGACCCTTCGAATTGCACCTTTGTGATCAGGTTTTCATTATCCATTCCATAAAGAGTACAACTTTTTATGATGACGTATCTGTTGGAACTGAGATCAAATCTTTTGTCTCGCAATTGTGATGAAATGATGTTCGTGAGCGAATCATAATTCAGTACTGCGTCTAAGAAAATATTAAAGCCCTGACGACTGCCGAAATCAGTGATGTTAGGAGCAACGGTTAAATGCTCTTGTGGTTTTTCAAACGTTACAATGGGTCTTGCACTCAGACCAATGTTTATGTTGAGGGAATCGTTTTTCGCTGACAAACTGTTGATGCGAATCTTCGTGGGATTCATCTGTAGCCAGCCGAGTCCATAAAGTCCATATACCTTGTTGAGTTGGTCCCATGCCTGCTGAAATCTTGGTCGCAGGTCATAGCTACCAAAGCTTTTCTGCATGTCTGTTTTGGCGGCATCCAGCTGTTCTTTTAAACCCTGCATCACCTGCGTCGTTATGTCTTGCCCCCAGAAACATACAGAGCATTTATCAACGGGCTGTGGTTGCAACGTTCTTATTGCGAGATTGGCCTTCAGATCGGTTGTGAGGGAAACAGAGTTTTGAAAGCCTACATTTACCTTTCGCTCCCCTTCCTCGTAACCACAGCGACAGGCAGGCGTCCAGGGGGAAATCGCTGTGCCATTTACGCATACTCTTGTGGACCCTATAATCCTGTAATAGCCGCTAAAACCTAAAATCAGTGAGGCACCTGACGTCTTCATTTGCAAGGGGCCGCGGCGAAAAGTGTACTTATACCTGGTATCACATGTACCCTGAACCCATCCGTCGGGCCAATTGACAGAAGTGAACACAGTGTCGACAGTCTTCTCAGCTAGTGCATAGATGGGCTTGAGGTTTACCTGTATAGGGATGTTAATCTCCGATTCCGGTAGTGAATCCATTTTGAATTCTGTTCTTGCCAATGAAGGCTTATCGGGAATAATCCCTTTTGAACAGGAAGTGAGGATAGCGAGTAAGTAAAGGCCAAGGAAAAGCTTGGGCATGGTGTTTCAAGGTATAAGATTCAAGGTAAAAACGTTGAGGCTGCAAGTTTAATTTCAAAAATTTTGTTATTGATTCTCAATGGTCATGGGGGTTTCTTCGATCAAAATCAGTAAATTTCCTATTGTACGGGCGAAACTTTATTGCATTCTTTGAGCCTCCAATTATCCTACGAATTAGCTGCTACGAGCAGCTAAGACATATCAAACCACCGACATCCTAC
>VBAU01000100.1 GCA_005883855.1 Bacteroidota bacterium | reverse complement strand
TGTGTAGCCGAATAAACCTTGTGCATATTTGGCCTCTTTTGAGTCGGCCTTCTTTACCTCGAAATTCTGCATGAAGTCCCAAACGAGTTTTGGCATCTCCGTCGCATTCTTTATGGCAACTCTTTCCGGCTTTTGCCTCGGCAGTTTAAATTCCATGCTCTCCGTCGAGGTCACTTCAATGCCTCCAATGGCGTTGATGCAAATAAACGACCAGCTATTTTCTGCCGCGTGATGGTCTGTACTCTCCAGCAAAATAGTGTCCCGGAATCGATCCCTGAGACGCAGGTAAATTCCCACCGGCGTGTACACATCCGCCAGCAGTTTCTTACAAGCGGTAATAATTTCTATTTTCTTCATGAAACCCCCTCTGTTTCCCCCTAACGGTGAAGAATTTTAAAAACAGTTGAGCCCGAAATTCCTCCCCTCAGGGGAGGTTAGGTGGGGCCAACGAAAAAGCCCCGAAACAATTCGGGGCTCTGGTATATTATTACAAATACAGTAATGACATTACAAACCCCGTAAAGCGTTTGTATGCCACCACCACTGACTATTTATTTGCCTTTTCATTCTAGTGCAAATATGTAAATGAAATTTCAATTCAGCAAAAAAATCTTACTGCCTGTCTCAATAAAAACATACTTTGTAACTGCAAACCTCCTGCTTATGGAATCCATCGCAGTCAATCCGCAGGTGCCACAAGATTCCCTCCTCAGTGGCAAGATCTCCCAGCGCCTGTTGTCTCTTGATTTTATGCGCGGTTTTATCATGGTTTTGCTTGCTTTGGAAAGCACAGGTCTGATTGAACATCTTTTTGAAGCAACCAGGGGAACAGCAATGAACAATTTTTTCCTGCAGGGCTTTCATCATCCCTGGAACGGGTTACGCTTTTGGGATCTCATTCAACCTGGTTTTATGTATATGGCGGGTGTTGCCATGGCGTATTCGTTAACCAAGCAGTGGCAGAACGGGGTTTCATGGAGCCAATCTTTCAGAAAAATTTTGACCCGGTGCTTCTGGTTATTTTTTTGGGGCGTCCTGGATTATGCAGTAAGAGAAAATGGTTTATCATTTGAACTGTGGGATGTACTTACACAACTATCATTCACGACGCTTGTGGCGTTTTTGATATTTCGCTGGAGCAACGCTGCACAGATCGCGGTATGTGTGTCGTTGTTGCTGCTGACTGAGGTCCTATACCGCTTTACAAATGTTCCGGGGTTTGATCAACCATTTACCGACCAGCACAACTTCGGAAATTACGTCGACAGCATTCTAATGAATAAAATCAATCCGGGTGGCTGGGTGGCGATCAATTGCATTCCAACTGCAGTGCATACCATTGCCGGGGCATTAACTGGAAAGCTATTATTGAGCAATCATAAAAACAAACTCCGCTCCATGTTGATTTGGGCTGCTATCTGCCTGGTTGCTGGTTTTGGATTGGACATGGCAGGCATTACTCCGATCATTAAACGGATAGCTACCTCATCGTTCACACTTGCATCGCTTGGATGGTGCCTGCTGGGGCTGGCGTTTTGCTACTGGTGGATTGATCTCTTAAAACATAGAAAATACTTGACGTTTTGGACGATTGTGGGCATGAACTCGTTATTCATCTATTTGTTTTTTGAAATAGTTGGATCACGGTGGTTCAATGGCTACATCACCGCTATTGCAAAAGGGTTGATGGGCTTTGTCAATACTCCTGAAATGTTAAGCAATATCATCGCCTCATTGTGCATCTTTGCATTGGAATGGAGTTTGTGTTATTTTCTTTACCGAAGAAAAATCTTTTTTAAACTGTAGCGTCAATGCTTATACAACGAAAGCAAACTGATAATAAGGGAATGTTCTTTGTAGAAAATGATGGCGAGATCCAGGCTGAAATGATTTACCACATGAGCAGCCCTGAAAAAATGGTGATTGAGCATACTGAAGTTGGAGATGAGCTGCGTGGCCAGAATGTGGGATTTCAATTAGTGCAGGCAGCTGTTGACTATGCGAGGCAGCATCACATAAAGATCACGGTGTGGTGTCCCTTTGCAAAAAAGGTATTTGACAAAAAACCCGACTGGCATGATGTGTTGGATAAATAGTTTTATGTTCCGAGCTTCATTACTACTATGACGCGTTCGTTGCGTCGCACACTTCTACGTTCCGAATACTATTCAGCAATTAGGCAAGACGCTGGCTCCGTTACAAAACAATATATCTTTAAATCACAATCGTCTTCATTCTTAATTCAGTTAATGAAAAATATTTCCGTTTTTTGGACAGCCATTTTGTTTTGCTGTTCTGTCTATACACAGCAGCCGGACAAATACATCTTATTGAAACCTGCGAAGGTTTTTGATGGTGAAAGCATGCATGAAAATTGGGTTGTTCTCGTTAGGAATAATAAAATTGAACAGGCAGGTGCCATGACTTTCAAATTGCCAGCAAGTACTCAAATCATCGAATTACCGGGCGCCACGTTATTACCCGGCCTGATTGAAGGTCACTCACATTTGTTTCTTCATCCTTATAATGAAACGAGCTGGGATGACCAGGTGTTAAAAGAATCGAGGGCCGAAAGAACTGCAAGAGCTGTAGAACATGCTAAGGCCACATTAATGGCTGGCTTCACCACGGTTCGCGATCTTGGGACTGAAGGATCCATGTATGATGACGTGGGATTAAAGATTGCAATTCAAAAAGGCGTTGTTCCCGGTCCAAGGATGATCTGTGCAACACGTGCCATTGTTGCAAAAGGCACGTACGGACCAAAGTCGGCCTCTGCGGATGTTGTCCTACCTCAAGGTGCGGCAGAGGTTGGAAATGTGGGCGAGATGATGGATGAAGTACGAATGCAAATTTCGAAAGGCGCCGACCTGATAAAGATTTATGCGGATTATCGCAATGGACCTAATGGAGAAGCGCAACCAACATTCACTGTGGAAGAGATTGCTGCAGCCGTAACTATCGCGAAAAGTAGTGGCCGCAAAGTTGTAACGCATGCATCAACAGCAGAAGGAATGATTAGGGCGATCAATGCGGGGGTGTCAACCATCGAGCACGGTGACAACGGGACTGCAGACATCTACAAGCTGATGAAGGAAAAAGGAATAGCGCTTTGCCCTACCCTTGCAGCTGGCGATGCAATTCAACAATACCACGGGTGGAAGAAGGGCGTCGACACGGACCCACCAAGTGTAGTCAACAAGAAAAAAAGTTTTCAGCTGGCCCTATCGACAGGTGTTACCATCTGCATGGGCGGCGATGTAGGTGTGTTTCCTCATGGAGACAATGCCAGGGAAATGGAAATGATGGTTGACTATGGAATGAAAGCGATCGATGTTTTAAGATCGGCAACTTCAATAAATGCGGATGTTTTTGGCTACGGTGATAAAATTGGCCGAATTAAAAAAGATCTGTTTGCCGATATCATAGCCGTGGATGGTGATCCATCTGTTGACATAAAAAATATCCGGCAAATAAAATTGGTCATGAAAGATGGACTAATTTACAAGCAGTGATCTGTAGAACGATGTTGAAAAAAAATGATTGATGAGAATGATAGCCATTAGATTAACCCGGGGTCTTTTGCCGAATCCAATGAAACTCCCACAGTCATGCGGCAAAAAGACCCTGGCGGACGTGAAGGTTGAATAATTTACAAACAATGATCTTTAAAAATTTTTTCAAGAAAATACATAACTGTATTCGATAAAGCCTTATTCACTTATCTAGTAGAAACAAAGTGATATTTTCCTGAACCAATTTCGACAACAACATAGTTACCTTCTTTACCTACAACCTTCGCACCCTTCACAGAACCTAGCCCTGCATCACTTTCTTTGATCGAATCACTTGAACTGGCAGGGATATATACCGTTGCCCTGGTGTTTGCCGGAACTTCCACATCCATCTGAAGTTTACCTTTATCGGTTTTCCAATGCGATCGAACTGTGCCGTAGTAAGTTTTTAATGTAGCATCTGCGTAAGTCAACCTATCCGTGAGGTGCGGCTGTATTTTTATGTGTTTGTAACCGGGAGCATCTTCATAAGTATCAATACCAGCGATCACCCGATACATCCAATCGCCGATGGCCCCATAAGAATAATGGTTGAAGGAATTCATTGAAGGCGTCTCAAATGTGCTATCTGGCTTTATTCCATCCCATCTTTCCCAAATCGTTGTCGCGCCCATCTTTACAGGATATAACCAGGACGGATAGGTCTGCTGGAACAAAAGTTGGTAGGCAACATCTGTATATCCGAAACGTGTGAGAACATGACACAAATATGGTGTACCAAGAAAGCCGGTGGTAAGATGATTTCCATAACTTTTTACGTTATCGGCCAGGCGTTGCGCAGCGGCAGCCCGTTGCGATTCCGGAAGCATGTCAAAATTCAATGCAAGTACATACGCTGTCTGCGTATTCGAAACTAATCTTCCGTTAGGTGTAAGATACTCTTTAACGAATGCGTCTCTGATACTTGCAAGCAAGGCAGTGTAGGTCGTGACGTCATCACTTTTTCCCAACACTTTCGCAGCCTTAATGAGCAACTCAGTCGAATAAGCATAGAAGCATTGCGCAATCAAATATTTATCTGTTACAGCTGACCGACCATCATTATCATCAAAAGGACGATAGAATAACCAGTCGCCAAAATGAAATCCGGTGTTCCAAAGATTGTTTTTGCTTTTGCTTTGCATGTAATCAACCCACGCTTTCATACTGCTGTATTGCTGCTCGAGTGTTCTTTTGTCGCCGTAGGCCAGGTACATGTTCCATGGAATGATCGTGCACACATCAGCCCACCCGGTGGAGCCACCCGCGCCGGGACCAAGCACATTCGGGATTACAAAAGGTACCATACCGTTGCGATCCTGGTCGGCTGCAACGTCTTTTAACCACTTGGCGAAAAAATGAAAAAATTATTTACGTTCATATTAAAAGAGGCGGTCCGTGAAAAGACCTGTGCATCTCCCGTCCATCCCAAACGCTCATCTCTTTGCGGGCAATCGGTTGGCACATCAAGAAAGTTTCCTTTTTGTCCCCATTGAATATTATGCTGCAATTGGTTGATCAGCGAGTCAGAGCAAGTGAAGGATCCTGTAGGCTCCATATCGGAATATAAAGCGACCGCCGTAAAATTCTCCGGTTTTATTTCACCGGGATATCCTTCGATCTTGATGTAGCGAAAGCCAAAGAATGTAAAATGAGGTTCAAAAAACTCTTCACCTTC
Source organism: Bacteroidota bacterium (assembly GCA_005883855.1). GTDB lineage: Bacteria > Bacteroidota > Bacteroidia > Chitinophagales > Chitinophagaceae > VBAU01. Next base: position 4,300 of record VBAU01000100.1, on the reverse strand, counting down.
GCCTCTCAAAATATAGACAGCCTGCGCCCTGGCTGCTCTCAAATTTTCGGTGTAAAAATTTCCATCCTTATCCAAAACTTCAGCATGCGAAATCCTGATTGTATCTCCGGCATTTCCCTTTGCCTTTATCATCACCCAGCCGACAAGATTCTGTCCAAAATCAATTACTTTTTCTCCCTTCGGTGTCGTGAGCACTTTTATTGGAACAAAGGTTTCATGCTTTCTAACCGACTCGTTTTGCGTCGCAATAAGATTTGCCTTGTCATAATCTTTCACCACCACATCGCTCCAGTTTCTATCGTCGTATCCGGGAGTGCGCCAACCTGTTCGTTGTTTACGAGCATCAATGATCTCTCCGTCATAAATTTCAGAGTAGGTAATACTGCCCGTTGTTGTTTTCCATGACCCATCTGACACGACTGATTCCTTGCTGCCATCTGCATACACAATGTCAAGCTGGAATAACATTGCAATGTCTTTTCCCCAAACATTTTTATTGCCATTCCATGCCAGGTGACCTCTATACCATCCGCTGCCCAAGCCCATTGCGATTATGTTGCTGCCCTGGTTTAAAAGATCGGTGACGCTATAAGTCTGATACTGCAATCGTTTATGGTAACTCGTCCACCCTGGTGTCAAATAAGAATCACCGATGCGCTTTCCATTTATAAATCCTTCATACATCCCGTGAGCGGTAATATAGGCGGTGGCACTTTGTATTTTTTTGCCAGCCTTGAATTCTTTTCGAAATAGTGGCGTCGGTCGGTTGAGAGTATCTTCAACAAATCCCGGCTCGATCCAATTCGCCTTCCAGTCTTCAACATGTAACAATCCCATTTGAAATGTAACCGGCTCATTCCACTTCGAAGTTTCTCCCGAATTAGTCCATACTCTCACTTGCCAGAAATATTTTGTTCCCGATTGAAGGGGTGAGCCCTTGTACGCAACGTGCACTGAAGAATCAGAATCGATTTTGCCTGAACCCCAAACAAGAGAACTGCCTTTTGTCAGTGATGAAACGTCACGGCCAATCCGGATTTCATAGGCCGTTTGCAGCACATTTCTATTGCTGGCTCTGAGTTGCCAGCTCAAACTCGGCTGAGAACTGCCAACGCCGATAGGGTTCGAAAGATTTTCGCATAGCAGATTATCTACTTGCAACTGCGCAAAGGAAATGTGCCAGGCCAGGCTCACCACTAAGGGTAAAATAATTTTTTTCATGATTTATTGAACAGTTTCTCCATTCAGTTTCTAAGAATTATCTCACGGTCACAATCACGCGCTGATACCTTGTCAACGGCGGCGAACCGGAATCCTTTACCTCAAGGATAACGTGAATAGTGTTGTGAGTCTTCGCATCTGGCGGAATAAGGAACGAAGCGTTCCTGCTTTGTGCATTTTGAATCTCAATCTTGCCGGCATAGGTGCCTGCTTCCTCATATTGCCACCAATGATACGTTAACTCATTTCCATCAGGATCGGTTGCCGATCCGCTGAGCTTTATTAGTTCACCAGCATTCCCCGAAATATTTGCTGCAACATTAAGCTTCGCAATCGGCGCATGGTTGGCTTCCTTATAGCTTTTTACACACCAGTCTGCCCGTGCAGCAAAGTCATTTTGCAGCGCATCGATCCACCTTGTTTGCGCAAATGAAACTTCGTCTTTCTTACTGTACGCATCGTAGTCCGTAACATTTTTTCCGTCTGCGCACAACTTCGGATGAACAGAGTCCCCTACGAACCTTCCGCCCCAGCCACCGTAGGACGGGCTTTCCAAGCTTCTCAGGCCTGTATTGACCAGGTAAAGAAAACTTGGGGAATCGCCTTCAGATAAAAAATCATAGTTCTTTTTTGCGTAAACCGTATCGCCCTCTTTGTGATCTGGATCCGCCTGCAATTTTTGTCCATCACCCCAAAGAAAATATCTCGCGAGCAGCGGACCGTGATTAAATTTTATATGTTCCGCCATCCACCTCCCCTTTAAGAAAGTTTGCAACTCAACAGGCACATCTCGTGGCCAGAAATAAGCGAAACTCCAAAATTGATTTGAATTGTAAATCACCTTTACATCGGGCCAATTGACGGCCACATATTTTTTGTAGGTAGCATCCTGGTCAAGAATGATGTAGAGTACCGCTTTTGCCGAAACCTTTTTGTAAACTGTTTGCCATTTATCCGTGTGTTTATAAGTATCCTCGATCGATTTTAACGCACGTGCAACCGTATTGGTGCCACCCCACATTTGTAGATAAACGGGTCTCTGTTTGTAGTCAAGCAAAATGTTTTTTATAAAACCAGAACCCGGCGTATCATGATCCATTTCGCCTTCGAAATCTATGTTGCCAACGCGGATAATGCTTTTCAAATGTTGCGGTGTCGGAAAATTCTTGTCGTGCTTTAAAAGGTTGCTGTAAATTTTTGCATACTCATTTATCAAATCAGTCATCCATTCTGTTCCAATCCACCTCAGCTCCGTTCTCTCGCCATAGATTCTTTTCGCCATTGGCATTTCAGAAATAAATCTTGTTCCTTTCCCATCACCCTTATAATGCCATTCTGAACTTGTGTACACGAGGCCTTCTATGTTAAAGTCATTCGAATAAAGGAGTAATCGCATAAACGAATCCTGGTCATCCACTTCCCCATCCGTGGTAACAATCGTTCGGGGTCTCATGGCTTTGCTTTGAGCAAAAGCATTATCCACGTTCATGATGAGGCACAAACAACAAATAGGAATAATTTTTTTTATGGATCGGGGCAGCAGCGCTCTGCTAAACTTCTGTTGCGTCGCACTCTTCAACGTTTGGTTCATTGCTGAGCAGGTTTGTCTGGAAAATTATAGCACTCCTTTCGTCGATGGGAGATAGTTACTCATGGGATCTCTTTTCACTGCCATACGAATAGCCTTTGCAAACGCTTTAAAGATCGCCTCAATCTTGTGATGCTCATTTTCTCCATGGCATTCGATATTCAAATTGCATTTCGCCGCATCCGAAAAAGATTTGAAGAAATGAAAAAACATTTCAGTGGGCATGTCTCCAATCTTTTCTCTCGCAAATTCTGCATTCCACACGATCCAATTGCGCCCACCAAAATCAATCAGCACTTTGGCGTCCGCTTCGTCCATTGGTAAAGCAAAACCATAACGCTCGATCCCTTTCTTATCTCCGAGTGCTTTTGCGAACGCTTCCCCCAATGCAATGCCAGTGTCTTCAACGGTATGATGCTCGTCAATATGAAGATCACCATTCGCCTGAACGGTGAGGTCAAGCTTGCCATGCCTCGCGATTTGCTCCAGCATGTGATCAAAAAAACCAAGCCCGGTGGAAATGTTTGCGCTGCAACTCCCGTCGACATTTAATTCAATATGGATTCTTGTTTCTTTAGTATTTCGATCATGCGCGACTTTTCGCAATCCCAATTTTAGAAAATTGTAGATGTCCTCCCAGTGGTGCGTTTCAATGGCAACCACCTTCTCCAACTCCTCCATGCTGTCCTGTGCCTCGGCGCCGCCCAATCCTGGATGGTTCTTAAGCCAAATAGCTTTGCATCCAAGATTTTTTGCAAGCTGCACATCGGTTATCCGGTCACCGATGACAAACGAATGAGGTAGATCAAACGCAGGCGTGTTAAGATATTCGGTAAACATGCCGATACCCGGCTTGCGGTTAGGCGAACGGTCGGCCGGAAAACTTGTGTCTATATGCGTCGCGTGAAAGACAATTCCTTCGTTCTCCAAACTCTTTATGATGTGCTGCTGGATGGGCCAAAAATGTTCTGCGGGGAACGAGGGCGTCCCCATGCCATCCTGGTTGCTTACCATGATCAACAGGTAATCGAATTCTTCTGCAATCTTTCCTAACCATTTGAAGACTTCCGGGTAAAATTCCAGCTTCTCCCAGGAATCTACCTGGTAAGAAGGCGGGACTTCTTTTACAAGCACACCATCGCGGTCGATGAACAAAATCCGTTTACCCATGTTTATCCAAGTGCGGGCAATATTATAACAAAATTCATTCATTTAGCTTTTCGTCGCCAGCCAATAATGCCATACTTTTGCACCCCGTTCCAGACGCCGTAAGCGTTTGGAGAGAGTTTCAAAAAATTTTCATAGATGATCAGCGTTAAAAATGTCACTTTATCTTTTGGCAAAAGAGTTTTGTTTGATGAAGTAAATCTGAATTTCGCCAAAGGAAATTGCTATGGAGTGATTGGTGCAAATGGAGCCGGTAAATCGACATTTCTTAAAATACTGAGCGGAGAAATTGAGCCAAACAAAGGATCAATTGAAATTACTCCG
>VBAU01000231.1 GCA_005883855.1 Bacteroidota bacterium | reverse complement strand
CTGTGGTGTTGTTGTAGTTCAATGTAGTGATCAGCTTTCCTTTGTAAGAATGGCTTAACTCGATATTATGAGTGAACTGCGGTAAGAGGTATGGATTCCCCTGCCGATAAGAGAGCGAGTCAAGAAAGTAAGTAAAAGGATTTAGGTCCTGGTAATTTGGCCTTGTTATCCTGCGACTGTAAGAAACTGTCAATGAATTTTTCTTGTCTATCGAATAACTCACGAACGCACTCGGGAAGAGATTCGTGAAATTTCGTTTGAATGTTGAATCATTTGTAACCTGGTAACCTTTCGCAATCGTGTTTTCTAGTCTCAGACCTCCCTGCAGATTCCATTTTTTTATTTGTTTATTCATGTTCACGTATGCTGCATTGATGTTCTCGTCATAAACAAAATGATTCGATCTTGCATCGGGTATCCACTTATCGGCATGGAGACGCTCGTAGTCCACTAGGTTATCATTTTTTACGTAGCTTGATTTAACGCCCGCCTCGAACCGTCCGCCCTTTTTCAGAGGATGAGTATAATCTGATTTTACTGAATAAATATCTATGTCGGATGGTAAATGGCCTTTTAAAAATAACGGATCGCTAGTTTGCTGGCCGTAGGCATCATAAAACTCAGTTGCGAGAAGCATGTTCGATGTGTTTCGATAACCGATGTAGTCCAGGTCAACTGTCAATTCGCGGCCGGTGGTATCGAAAACATGCCGGTAATTAAAGTTTGTGCTGAAATTGTTGAAGTGAATTTTATTCTCCGTTAATGACACCATTTCGGATGTCGGTTGGTGATTTGCATCAGACAACGTATTATAAGTGGTCGGCGTTGGGTGGCCATTGAAGATAAATCCGCTCGCTACGATGCCATAAGTATTTTTTTTATCGGCGAAGTAATCCAATCCCAGTTTCAACGTATGATTGTTATTGCCAAACTTAAACCTGGTATCTATATCCGAATAGCCAGCAATGTTATGATTATCATCAAAAAATCTTCTTTCTATAAGCAGCGTTCCTTTGCCGGTACTAAAATTAGGATTGTAGTTACCAAAAAAATTGATCTTGTTCTTACGATAGTTAAAATTTATGCTGTTCTGCGATCTTGGGTTTAGATATACAGCTTCCCTTGGCTTATAAATACCCGCGGTGATTCCGGCCATGACAGATCCATTGAAGCCTGAGGCTCTCCCCTTTTTAGTCTTGATGTTGATGACGCCAGCATTCCCTGCAGCATCATACTTGGATGAAGGATTTGTCATGATTTCAATTTGCTCCATGGCGGATGCTGGCATATTCTTTAGCATGGCTGCGAGATCAGCCGATGACAGATATGTAGGCTTGCCATCGATCATAATAATCACGCCGGCTTTTCCTCTCAAGCTGATGTTGCCATCATTATCAACCGTAACCCCGGGCGATTTTTCCAGTACCTCAAGTGCCGTGGCACCGGCGGTTGTGGGCGCCGATTCTACATTCACAATGGTCTTGTCGATCTTGGTTTCAATAAACGGTTTCTTTGCCGTAACTGTGACTTCAGCCATTCCTTTGGCTTGTTCACTCATCACCAGTGCAGGCACAGATGTCGCATCAGAAGAAGAAACTTCGAACATTATGCTCGCGGCTTTGCCATAACCCACGTTGCTTGCAGTGACAAAATATTTTCCATCCTTAATGTTCACAAATTCATAAGCGCCATTCTTATCAGTGGGGCTAAACTTTACCAGTGAGGAATCCTTTGCTCTAAGAAGAGACACGGTGGCTGAATGAATGGCCTTTGAAGAAGCGTCGGTCACAATGCCTGAGATCTTTCCAGTTTGAGAGTTTGCAAAAAATGAGAAAGAAATGGCTATACTTAAGAGCGTAAATTTCGTTTTCATGATCGTTGGTTATGGCTATTTCTTTTATAATGTAAAGATGGCTTGCAGGTTGCACATCCATGACCGAAATATGACAAACTTCGTAGATTACGTGACGAAGGGTAATAATAGGTGCCGAAATATCCGGGTTGATCGCCTGATCATTACCCAAAAAAAATTCTGCCAGAAGCAGAATTTTTTTGATTGATGAATAATTTTCTTGCTAATTATTACCACCAACCTTTACACGATTTTGTTCTTCATCGGCTCCGCCTTTTTTGCGGTTATTTTGAGGCCCCTTGATGGGTTTTCCAAAGTGATAAGTGAAAGCAATGCTTGCCATGCGGGAATCACGCCTGTTTTCGAATGTTGCCTGCGTACTTGCAAAGTTGATACTGCCCTTCACCCAATTGGTGTAAAGAATGTCCCTAACATTGAAGCGAACAGTTCCTTTTCCTTTCATTACTTGCTTTGATGCTCCCGCGGTCAATTGACCCATCGGCTGGATAACAATTTGCCCTTCGATTCCTTTGGACCTGTAAAAGCCACTAAGCTCACTACTCCATCCTTTCTTGAACTTGAATTGGTTACTCACGTTGAACAGAACGTTGGGTGCGCTCACCCGGATTTGTTCTCCATAAAGCTCGCCCTCGAACTTGCTATAGTTGTAATTGCCATAGAGCGAGGCTGACCACCATTTTGCAGGTTGCACCTGCGCACTCATGCTAATGCCCGCATTTTGGCGCACGCCGATATTTCCATTGCGAACGATCGTCGCATGATCTACCTGCTCAAATGTTTCGGTAAAGAAATTCTCTGTCCTGCTGTAGTTCAACGTCGTTTGTAAGAATCCTTTGTACGTATGCGATACCTCGAAATTGTTCGAATACTGTGGTTTCAAAAAAGGATTGCCTGATTCATAAGTATAGTTATCGAGGAAAAACAGAAAGGGGTTTAGATCCTGGTAAGCCGGTCGATCAATTCTTCTACCCACATTAAAACCAAACTGGTGATTTTTGCTTGCGGCGTAAGTAACAAAGACCGTCGGGAAAAGATTATTGTAACTGTTATTGAATGAAGAATCTGGCTTCTGCGTATTGCCAAGCTGATGTCCTTTGTAATTTGTGTTTTCGAAACGTAAGCCAGCCTGCACGCCAATCTTTTTATACTGAGTGCTAAAATTCAGATAGACCGCATTAATGTTTTCTTCGTATTTAAACCTGTTGGTCTTGCCATAATCTGTTATCCACTCCGCGCCGATCCAATTATAATAATTTGCCTGGTTATCGGTATTCACATAACTGCTTTTTATACCTGCTTCAATTTTCGATTGTTTTGTTAACGGATGAGTATAGTCCATTTTTGCCGAATAAATGCCGATGTCTACAGGAAGATCACCCAACAGATCCGTTTGCCCCCGTTTTGTTCCGTTCGGATTGAATGAGGCGTTTGTAAAAAGCTGTTCGTTTGATGACAAATATTTTGAATAATCAAAATCGGCTGTCAACTCCCGTCCCGTGGAATCAAACTCGTGGCGGAAATTTAAATTCAAAGTTCTATTCTTCCATGTATCTGTCATTTTACCCGTTGAATAAACGATTGAATCCACTTCATTGAAAGCATTTTTCAAATAGGATGTATTATAGTTCAGTTGATATTCATCGTTGACAAAGCCAGAGGCTACGAATCCAACCGTTGTTTTTTTATCGAGAAAGTAATCTAAGCCCAGTTTTAAATTATTGCTCGTGTTGTGTCGTGGCATAAATGCCACCTGGTCAAACAGGGCATCGACCGTTTTGTCTGGGTGAAGATAGGTGCGATGAATCTTCAACTCCTGGTAGTTGTATGCCTTGTTAAATCCATAGTTCATGAAGGCGTTAATTTTTCCATTGCGATAGTTCATATTCACACTTTCATTCGTCCTCCAGTACTTTCCTTGCGAATACCCGGCACTCGCATTCCCGTTAAATCCAACTTGTTTATTTTTTTTGGTTTTGATGTTAATGACTCCCGAATTGCCGGCCGCATCGTATTTCGCAGGAGGATTGGTCATGATCTCAATCTGGTCCAACTGACTTGCCATCATGTTTTTCAAGAGATTCACGAGATCCTGCCCGCTGAGATAAGACGGCCGTCCGTCAATATACATCTGCACACCCTGCTTTCCTTTCAAGCTGATGTTGCCATCCTTGTCAATTGTAATGCCTGGAGATTTTTCGAGAACCTCTATGGCAGTAGCGCCCACGTTAGAAACAGCTGCATCCACGTTAACAATCGTGCGGTCTGTCTTTTGTTCGATCAATGGTTTTCTTGACGTAACGGTCACTCCAGCCATGTCTTTTACGAGCGGCACCAGTTGGATTGGTTTTAATTCAGCGGAATTTTTTTCCGATGTGAGTTCGAATACTTCGGAGTATCCTTTCTGATGGCCTACTGCGGAAATGGAAACGAAATACTTGCCTTCCGAAACGTCTTCAAACTCAAAATGGCCAGTCTTATCTGCGACGCTCATTTTTGCGACTGAAGAGTCCCTGGCCCTCAATAGAGTGACTGTTGATGATTCGATTGTTTTTGCGTTCCCGTCAATTACGGTGCCTTTAATCTTGCCTATGCCAGGTTGGGCATAAGTGACAACGGAAATGGCAAACAAGACTACAGCTAGTGTACACGTTTTTTTCATGGCTATACTTTATGTCTATTACTTGAGACGCACGGATAAAAGTTCGGTTACAGATTCTGTAATTTTTT
>VBAU01000230.1 GCA_005883855.1 Bacteroidota bacterium | reverse complement strand
ATAAGAATATCGATCTTGGAAACGTATTTATGTATGACCTGAGCAAGGTATTAAGTGAAGTAGTGGTAACATCAGAAGCGCCGCCGGTAACCCTGGTTGGTGATACGATTCAATATAATGCCGGTTCATTTAGAACACAGCCAAACGCAAATGTTGAAGACCTTTTGAAAAAATTGCCAGGGGTAAAAGTGGAAAAGGATGGAACGGTGAAGGCCCAGGGCGAAAAGGTGCAAAAAGTTTTGGTTGATGGAAAAGAATTTTTTGGCAGCGACCCGAAGATCGCAACCAAAAATCTGCCTGCAGATGCAGTCGATAAAGTCCAGGTGTATGATAAACTCAGCGATCAGGCCCAGTTGACCGGATTCGATGACGGTAACAGCGAAAAGACGATCAACCTAAAATTAAAAAAGGATAAGAAAAAAGGCATGTTTGGAAAAATAAATGCCGGGGCAGGAACGGACGGGCGGTATGCAGGCCGATTGAATGCGAATTCTTTCAAAGGCGCGAGACAAATGTCCGCCATCGGAATGGGCAATAATATTAACGCTGAAGGATTCTCCTTTATGGATGTTTTGAATTTCACAGGGGCGTTAAATCAATTAAAAAATGGAGGAGGTAATATCAACGTGAACATATCTCCGGATGATCCGCTTGCTGGTTTGTTGGGAGGCAACAATAGCGGCATCAACACGACATTCGGTGGTGGGGTGAACTATAATAACATCATTGGTACAAAAACTGATTTGCAGAGCAATTACTTGTATAGCCGGTACAATCCAAACAGAGTAAGCCATGTTCAAAGGCAATATTTTAGTCCGGCCAATGTTTACAAGCAAAACTCATACACGGATAACTTGAATAACAATCACCGCCTGAATTTCAATGTTGATTACCAAATCGATTCTTTCCACTCCATAAAAGTTACTCCCGCGTTCAGCCATCAAAATACGCGGAATAAAACCTTGTCAGATTATATGACCTGGTCCGAACAAGGCGCAATAATCAATGACGGCAACAGCTATAATTTATCAAACAGCGAAGGATACAATTTAAACACCAATATATTGTTTAGAAAAAAATTTCACAAGAAAGGAAGAACGTTCTCATTGAACGTGTTAACAAATTTGAGCGATATTGACGGGGACGGTACCCTGAAGTCCATCACCAATTTTTATGACCAGGTTTCAGGATCATTGCTCACCCGGGATTCAATCAATCAACAGAACAATACAGCAAGTGATTTGAAAGGCTATAATGCCCGAGTGGTTTACACCGAGCCCGTCTTTAAGAGATCAATACTTGAGTTCAGCCTCGGGAATAGCTTTACGAGAAGCACGTCATCGAAAACAACTTATGACTATAATGATAACAGTGGGAAATTTGACATGATCAACAACATGCTGACGAACGATTACGAGAATACATACGGTTATACTACTGGCGGAGTGCGTTTTCGTAAGCAGACAAAGACATACAACTATGCGGCAGGGCTTTCCTGGCAGCAATCGCAACTGCAGGGGAGCGTCACCAACCAAAACAAGGACTCTATCATTACAAAAACGTTTCGGAATTTTCTGCCAAACGCAAGATTTCAATATTATTTTTCACGATTTAAAAATATTTTGATCAATTACAACACCAACACAAACCAGCCGACTGTATCACAATTGCAACCCGTGCCCGATAACACAAACCCTCTTTATATTAAAGTCGGTAACCCTCATTTGAAGCAGGAATTTATACAAACACTTCGCTTGAATTCTTCATTAGTGAATCCATATACAAACAGAAATCTGTTTGTCTACGTGATGTTGCAGCAGACCCAAAATAAAATTGTGAACTACGATAAAATAAACAGCCTCGGTGTGGATTCCGTGATGCCCGTAAATGTGAATGGCGTCTATAATCTAAATGGCAATTTAAGTTGGGGATTTCCTGTCCGCTTTTTGAAAGGCTCATTAGATATTAGTTCCACGGTCTCGTATTATAGAGGTAAACAGCCAGTGAGCGACCGCAACAACCAAATTGAAATAAACCAGATTAATACTGCGGCAATAGGACCAGAGATTCGATTGAACATGAGCCCGACAGAGAAACTAGATCTCGCGTTTGGAGCGGGAGTTAACTATTCAAATTCTAAATATTCCATTCAATCGACAAAGAATTCAAAATACTTCAACCAGGAATATTCCACAGAAATGAACTGGCAATTACGCCGGGGATTTTTGTTTGCCATGGATTTTGCGTATACCATCACCAATCAATATTCAGCGGCGTTTAACACAAAAGTGCCCCTCTGGAATGCAAGCATCAGCAAGCAAATGTTGCGCTACCAACGTGGCGAACTAAAGTTTTCGGTACACGATCTCCTCGACAAGAACACTCACACTACGCGTAGCACAAATCAAAACTACATTGAGGATACCCGCGTAAACAGCTTAAGGAGATTCTTTATGCTAAGCTTTACATACAGTCTCTCAAAAACAGGATTAAATGATACCGGAAGCGGCGGTCCCAAAAAGATAACGCGATAATCAATAGGGGGCTACACCAGGGCATCAATTTTTTTGGCCAGTTGCCTGTCCTTGTCTGTGACCACATCACCGGCGCTGTGCGTAGAGAGCCAGACTTCAACGGTATTGTATACATTGGTCCACAACGGATGATGGTCCATTTTTTCTGCTTCCAGAGCGACCCTTGTCATGAAGCCAAAGGCCTGGCTAAAATCTTTAAATTGAAACTTCCGATATAGCTTATTGTTTTCTTCCTTCCACATAAAAACATTTTTGAAATTTAGAAGACCAGATGTTCTTTGTTCCGGATTTTCTCGTTAGTCAATTCTAATACAAGTTGCACGCCACTTATTTCTTTGATTTCATTAATAGTCTGATGCAAACTGTCTTCATTGACTATGTCTCCCTTCATCAACCACAAGAAATCAAGATGTTTGAACTCAGGAAGCAAATATTCCCCATCGAAGCGATTGTTGTACAAATAATGCGAAAGGGAACCGGTTGGCTCGGAAAACTCGTATACGGCGAAAAAGTAATTCCGGTCTTTTTTTGAGAGTTGTATTTCTATTTCATTATTGATGCGGAAGTCCATTCCCATCAAATTGTTAAGATGCCAGCAAAGTTGATAATCCTTGATCGGCGCCATAATGCCAAGGAGCCGGGTATCTTCAAAAAAGTCCTCCGCCAGGTTTTTATTATCTAAGACTAGCTTCATGGATATCAAAATTGTACTTGCTTTTCTATGGTATCATTCCCTCTTTTGAATTTCACCACCGCTGTGTCTCCCTTTTTGAATTTGCCGAGCGCTTCCATATAATTGTCTAAGGAAGTTACATTGTAATCACCAAGCTGGACGATAACATCTCCTGCCTGTAGCCCAGCTTTTTGCGCAGGTCGGCCGTCACTGACACCATCCACTCTTACTCCGGCACCTGCAAAAGTATAATCTGGCATTATGCCCATGGTAACGCTAAACCTCGCAGATGTTGTTTGCGTCTCCCTGGTTTTTGTAAAGACAAGTCTGTGATTCTCTTTATTCTCCTTTTCAATTAAAGAGTATATGTAGTTGATAACTGTCAGCTCCCCTTTGTAATTGATCTTGTCAAAATCATCGGTTGGTTTATGATAGTCGGCATGCAAACCCGTAAAGAAAAATAACACCGGAATGTTCTTCCTGTAAAATGATGTATGATCACTTGGCCCTGTTCCGCTTGAATCAACCTTGATCACAAAAACAGATCTTTTGTTTTTCAGACTGATCAACGACGACCACTCGGGTGAAGTGCCGAAACCACCGATCGTCAACACTTTTGTGCTGTCATTCAGTCTTCCAATCATGTCCATGTTGATCATGTAATTAACATTGCTCAAATTGATCGTTGGATTCTCGACAAAATATTTCGAGCCAAAAAGTCCCAATTCTTCACCCGAAAAAGCTATGAATAGATAATTATTTTTATTCAGCTTCGAGTCTTTTAACAATCTTGCGAGTTCGATAAGGGCGGCTGTTCCGCTTGCATTGTCATCTGCACCGTTGTGGATTCTCCATAGCCTAAATGATCAAAATGAGCTCCGAGGATAATTGTGGTCGGCGCCCCGTTATCAATATATCCAATGACGTTGTGACCATTCCTGGTTTTCTCTCCAATATCAACTTTCAATTTGATATCAAGAGAAGCAGAAGCGTCGCTAAAGTATTTTTGAGCAGCTTGTTTAGTCACATAGATTGCAGGGATACCTGTGACCTCCGATCTGTCTTTGGAATCAAATTTTAGTTGATCATCTTTTGAGGATGTGTTATAAAGGATCAAAGCGGTGGCACCCTTCTTTTTCAGGTCTATCGCCTGCTGATGAATGTAATTGTTCAAATCAAAATGAGGATTACTTGCATTCTCCTGTATGGCATCCTTTAGATCGATAATCCAGGGCATACCCGTTTCCTGCATGGCGATTGCAGGCAA
>VBAU01000229.1:454-5340 GCA_005883855.1 Bacteroidota bacterium | reverse complement strand
CTCGCTACGAGCACCATGCCAATCCAGGCAATTTGATTTGAATAGTTAATTGAAGTCGTTGTACCGATAATCTTGTTGCCGCGTTCGGCAACAAGGCAAATATTTTGAGGACCTTCGATTAACAACTTCCAATCTGTTGGTGTTTGGTTCCAACCTTCTGCGTCGGATAATTTCATAGCACCCACAATGTCGCTCGGTTGCATGGGCCTTATTATGAAAGCCGGTTTTTTCATTTACGTGTCTTCAGTGTAATTCAGGTCTTTCTTAAATGTCTCTTCCAGATAAACAAGAGCTATCAATGCGAGAGCATAAGTAAGAATTCCGACTATCAAGGCACTATGAGTTACTCCTGCATAATTCTTCATTAGCACAAAAAGAGAAGTTAACGGGATTACAGTTCCTCTGACGAAATTGGGTACCGTTGTGGCTACAGTGGCCCGGAGATTAGAACCAAAAAGTTCGGCCGCAACCGTGATAAACAATGTCCAATATCCACTGCAAAACCCAAGGCAAGCACACAACAAATAAAACAATGTCGTTTGCCGAAATGGAGCCAGCAAATAAACCAGAACAAACGCAAGAGATAATAATATAAATAGGAGGATCACTTTCTTCCTGTTCTGAAGGTATTGACTGAAGGACCCACTTATGATGTTTCCCGCAACCTGTGCTCCAAAAGTAAACAGCACGGCCTTACCCGCATCAACCGGCTGATCGAGACCCATGGCCTGTCCAAATTCGGGAGAGAATGTGATTAAGATTCCCGTCACAAACCAAATCGGCATACCAATCACGATGGCGCTGATATATTTTATGAATCGCGTTTTATTATTGAATAGCATGCGTATATCGCCGCGCTTAATATTTTTTTCCTTCAACTTCAAAAAGATCCCCGATTCAAAAACCCGAATGCGTGAGATCATCAACATTAAGCCCAGGACACCGCCAATAACGTATGAAGCCCTCCAGTTAAAAAGATAAGACACCAAATAAGCAAGTAAGGCGCCCAAAACACCCATTGTTGCCACCAGTGTGGTTCCATAGCCACGGATTCTCTTTGGCAAAATTTCCGTTACCAGTGTAATGCCAGCTCCTAATTCGCCTGCAAGACCGAAACCTGCAATGAATCTTAGTATCGCGTATTGGTTAATGTTATTAGCAAATCCATTTGCAATGTTTGCTATAGAATAGATCAAAATAGAACCAAACAGCACAGAGAGCCTTCCTTTTTTATCTCCGATGATGCCCCAGACTATACCGCCGATGAGCAAGCCGGCCATTTGAAGGTTCAGCAACAGGATGCCATTTTTCAGAATGCTATCCCCGGAAAGATTCAATGATCGCAGACTTGGAATGCGTACAATACTGAAAAGAAACAAGTCGTACATATCCACCAAATATCCCAATGCCGCAATCAAGACAGGAATTCGTAAAAGTTGGGTTATCGTTTGGGAAGATGAATCTGTTATCGCCTTTGCAGATGAATCGTTCATTATGTTGTTTGCTTATTTATTGTGTTGGAATTTATTAGTAGAACAATAGTTAATGAGCCCTTTGCGGCTCCATGGAGGCGCTCACTAATTTATACACTTTACCATCTGCTTTAGTTAGTAAGTACAATTCTCCTTTGCTGTCCATTCCAAATCTCATTTCAACACGCGCATTTCCGCAAAGCTGAGCCAGTGTTGTTGGAACGCCATTAGCTGTGATTCTCCACTTTTTGATGGTAGCTTGTTTTCCCAACCTTAGATCTTTCATATTTACAAAAAACAATTTGCCCGATGCCAGATCTCCAAACACATATTTCCCTGCGAGCTGCGGTAAGGCGGTTCCCCGATATTCAAATCCACCGGAAATAGCAACGCCTTCATCGTGATCGAATTGAGCAACCGGGTATGTAACATGGTATATCGAATCATTTTTCGGAAGAGGATAGATTTTGCCAGTATTATAAAAGAATCGTTCAACAAAAGTTCCCTCCCTGATCGGCCAGCCATAAAAATGACCCGCTCTAATTATATTCAAAGCTTCGATATTATGCTCGCCAATATTCACGGCCAGCAGCTGGCCGGACTGACTCCAACTAATACGGTGAGGGTTTCTAAAACCCCATGCATAAATTTCAGGGACGCTCTTTTCATCGCCAGGTTTGGAAAAGGGATTGCCCGGCGGGATTCCGTATGTACCATTCCGGCTATTGTTGCCCAAAGGATCTATCCGGATGATACTGCCCCATACTTTGTCCGGTTTTGGTGAGACCAACGCATGTCCAATCTCGGCGCTGCCTCCATCTCCGATACCCATATATAGCAGTCCATAATCTTCATCACCTGGCTTTGCTAGCGGATCAAAGGCAATTTCCTGCATTCCGTGAATACCGGTGGGCATATCTATACGTAAAATTTCACGGCCTCGTCCTGAAAATGGAAAAGTTTGCGAATCGGTTTTCCATTCAGTTAGCACCCATTGCAACATAACAGGAATTGAATCCGGATAAGAAAAATCGGCCTTAGCTGACCCAGGTGGTTCGGTATGGGTTGTGTACAGAAAACCATTTTTTGAAAACTCCGGGTGAAAGGCGAAGCTCCCAAAACCTGTAGCTAGCCCTGGTTGATTAATAAATTTTGGTTTCAGCTTAGCCATGTCCATGTAGACTTTTGGCTGATCATTTTGAAGTTTGTAAAGTTTTCCGCGCAGGTCCAGGATGAACAGGTCACCGGTATTTGGTTCATAGTCAAGTTTGGTTATTCTTGTTACAGGTAGCTCATTAGATGAGCGAGGAATTTGTGTTATGAACTTCAGACCAACTACGAGATCAGAAAATTTCAAAGTGTCGGGGATAGGATTTTTTATATCGTTTGTATCTTCCTTCGCCAGTGTCTTCTCCGGCTTCTTTTTGCTATGTATAAATGCTAAAATCGCATCAATTTCTTCCTCGGGCAAATAGGCAAATGAAGGCATCAGAGTTTTATAGTTCTTAAAGAGTTTTTGGGCGGTTGTGTCTCCAGAATCAATTACTTTTTTCGGATCCCGGATAAAGCTTTTAATCCATTCGACAGAATTTTCAGATGTGATTCCGGCCAATTGAGGGCCGATACCATCATAATAAAAATTATGGCAACTGTTACATTTATTGGCAAAAGAGTGTTCACCTTTCTCAATCGTTATTGAGTCAGTGGAAATAGAGCTGGTATCAGAATTTCGGGACTTGCAGTTGCTCAGCGAATATAGTAGCAGCAGACCTGCACTTGCTATGACCAGTGTTTCTTTTTTCAAGGGGAGTATTTTATTATAATTTTTTTTTGTTGTTTGTTTCATTGCATCGGTAAAGAAAGATCCAAGAGTCAGGGTGATTTCACTATAACCGTGGAATAGTTAACCCGCCATCCACCATAATTACCTGGCCTGTGGAATACATGAAATCACCTTTCGCAAGCGATGCCACTACTTTTCCAACATCGTCCGGCTCGCCCCATCTTCGTTGCACGCACAAACCTTCTTCAATCAGTTTGTCATATTTCTCTTTGACGCCTGCAGTCATGTCGGTGTGGATCACCCCGGGTCTCACTTCAAAAACAGGGATATTGAACTCGCCCAGCCTTATCGCAAATAATTTCGTTGCCATGCTGATACCGGCTTTCGAGATACAGTATTCTCCACGATTCACAGATGCGACGGTTGCTGAAATGGAAGAAATGTTGATGATGCATCCCCCAAACGCCCGGTCATTTTTCTTTTGTTCTATCATCCAGTTGGCAACTCTTTGTGTGAGGAAATAAGTTCCTTTTAAATTGGTTGAAATAACATCTTCAAAACTTTCTTCTGTCGCGTCGAGAATGTCTTTACGTTCCTTGGGTGCAACGCCTGCATTATTAACGAGTACGTCTAGCCTTCCATAATGTTCCTTTACCTGGTGGATGACATTTTCCCTGTCGGTGGATGAAGAAATGTTTCCGCGACAATAAATAACATCATTGCCCAAATCTTTCAACTTTTTTATTGCTTCTTCTACATCACTTGCCAAGCGCGTGCCGTTAACAGCGAGGTCAAAACCGTTTGCTGCAAGTTGTACGGCAATACCAAAACCAATGCCTCGGCTGCCTCCTGTGACTAGTGCTATTCTTTTCATTTTTGTCGCGAGATAACTAAATTTCCGGAATATCTACCCAGCATCTCTTGTTCCAGCTTTCTATTCCTTTTTCAGCCAATTGCACACCTTTGACTCCCTGAAGTAGATTCCATGGAAAAGGACTCCCTTTTACAATATGTTTCAAAAATAATTCCCATTGTGCTTTGAAAGCATTATCATAGTTTTCCTGGTCAGGCACTTTAGTCCAACTTTCAAAGAAATTAATGGTTTGCGGAATATCCGGATTCCAAACCGGCCTTGGCGTATTTCCATAAGGCTGGATATAACACTCACGCAAGCCCGCAACCGCAGATCCTTTGGTGCCATCGACCTGCAGCGTTAGCAGGTCGTCGCGTCGTACTCTCACTGTCCACGAAGAATTAAATTGTGCAATGATGCCGCCTTCTAATTCAAATGTTGCGTATGCAGCATCGTCTGCTGTGCATTTATAACGGTTGCCTTTTTCATCAACTCTTTCGGGAATATGAGTTGCGCCAAGACATGAAACAGCTTTTACTTTTCCAAATACGTTATCGAGAAGATAACGCCAGTGGCAAAGCATATCTACAATAATTCCTCCATCATCTTCTTTCCTGTAATTCCATGAGGGTCTTTGTGCTGGAATAGTATCGCCCTCAAATACCCAATAACCAAATTCTCCACGCACAGAAAGTATTCTGCCGAAAAAGCCCTGGTCTATGAGACGTTTCAATTTTATAACACCCGGCAGCCAAAGTTTATCCTGCACTACGCCGTT
>VBAU01000229.1:0-420 GCA_005883855.1 Bacteroidota bacterium | reverse complement strand
GTATCCACAGCAATCGGCTTTTCGCAATAAATGTGTTTGCCCGCCTGCACTGCTTTTCTGATTCCGTCTGGCCGCCTGCCCGTTACCTGAGAATCGAAGTAGACCGTGTAATTAGGATCGGCAAGAACCTGGTCCAGGTCAGTGCTCATCTTTTTAACACCGGAGATTGAGCAAAGCTTTTGTAATTTACTTTCATCACGACCTACCAATATTGGGTCAGGCATAATGGTTTCACCAGCACTTATCCTGACACCACCTTGTTTTATTATTTCCACGATGGATCGCAATAAATGCTGGTTAGTGCCCATGCGTCCTGTGACTCCATTCATAATGATTCCTACTTTATGCTCTTTCATAGAATCTTTACCGATTTTTTTTTTACGAATGTTCTTTATATGCAATAATGATCTTTTTTAGAAA
>VBAU01000228.1:9171-9657 GCA_005883855.1 Bacteroidota bacterium | reverse complement strand
TTGCCGGGTGGGCGAGGCGAGGAAGGAATTATTTTTTTAAATCACTTTCAGCCTGTATAAATTAGGTCTGGGTCCGGGATGCTCGTCGATATAGCTGTAGGTTTTCTTCAAACCATCAGCTTGTATAATCGAAAGAGGAGACCAGTTGTTGGAAATGATTTTTTCCGGGACAAACTGTTTTGCCAATTCAGGATTTGATATACTCCATTGCAACTGGATGTCTGAGGTCTGCTGTGCGAGTCTGAAATAAAACAGTTTCACGGCTAAGGGAGCAATCGAAAGGCAGTAAGATGCGGAATCGGTTGATTGCCGGATCGTGTAAGTGGAAACTGTACTTCCGTTTGATCCGTTTGCCGGGGGTATTGCGGCGTTGCATGCAGGATCACCTCCATATTCTAAACCTGCGGTTCCACCAGTCACAAATGTCGTGACAGCGGGTATTGATCCCGTAAAATAGATCACTCCGCCGCTACCTCCACCGCCTGC
>VBAU01000228.1:8206-9114 GCA_005883855.1 Bacteroidota bacterium | reverse complement strand
CGCCTTTACCGCCACGTGCTTGTATATTTAGTAAACCGGAATAGGTTGCAATATCCATCACAAGGGAACCGGCCGCTCCACCGCCTGATGCACCATCAGAAACGGCGTTCCCTCCTGTTGCTCCGTTCGCCGATATGACATTTCCATTGCCAACCAGCGTTCCTGCCTGGATAAAAATGATACCTCCACCATTGCCTCCGCCGTTGGAGATTGTGAGTGTACCATTCGAATGACCGGCGCCTCCGCCGCCACCAAAAAATATTTTTGTGCCGCTCCAATTTTTCAACGCCTTGCCCGCCTCCGCATGCAAGTCAGTAGTGCAACCTGCACTGCTGGAATTTCCGCCACCCTTGCCGCCCGCACTCAGGTTCCCTCCGCCCGCACCGGCGTTGTTATGATTATTTCCACCGCCACCACCATTAGCGGGGGCACCACGACCACCACTTTGCGAAAGCGGAAAATCATAGACGCTTTCTCCCTTGTGAGAGCCACTTTGTGGCGCAGTAAATGAAGCGTTATAAAAGTAATTGGTTGCCGCAAACGGAGCGTTGAAACAAGTACCATTGCTTAAAACATAAACACCTCCCGTGAAGCCGGAACCATCGGCAAAAATGGGTGCATTTAGTGTTAGATTCTGCGAAACGCTAAGAGCAATCACTCCACCAGTGCCGGTTGTATTGCTCCAAGGCGTTGCCTTAACAGTGTCAACAACATTGGCGGAATAATATTCCGCAAATTTGACCAGCTGTACTTTGTCTGCAACAGTATAGTTATTTAAGAAATTATGAAACATGAAAACCGAATCGCCGTTGATCGAGCAAATAATAGCGAGCTCGTAGTTGCCCGCGTTATTCAGAGAAGTAGTGTCACCAAAACTGCTGTTGTTGGTAGTGATCACGGAGGCTCCC
>VBAU01000228.1:7730-8157 GCA_005883855.1 Bacteroidota bacterium | reverse complement strand
ACAGTGTTCAATCTTACACATGCCTTTGCAGGAATAACCTCCACCACTTTGTAGTAACTGTTGACTACGCCGCTGATATTGGTTTGCGCCGGAGAAGTGCAGAAAAAAAACAGTAATGCCTTGAGCAAAAGAAGGCAGCGAGCTTTCGGCGAAAGAAAACACAGGACTGTGGCTGGTTTCACAGGTGACATGGGCCCGTTAAATTAATAATTATTTTTTGTACGGGAAACCACCTCCGAAACGGATTAACACATAGTAGATCAACTATGATTCGTGCGGTTATTTACGTGATGGCTATGATAGCCAAATGTTGAACTAATTAAAGCGTTGAGGGGGTAGACTACATTGCAGCGCACAACAGAGTTTGTTTCTGGGCAATGTCTCTTGCAATTTTTTGAGCATCCAAGGAAATTTCGCGGATTTGCCC
>VBAU01000228.1:2313-7715 GCA_005883855.1 Bacteroidota bacterium | reverse complement strand
GGGCAATGTCTCTTGCAATTTTTTGAGCATCCAAGGAAATTTCGCGGATTTGCCCGGTTGGACCGATCCAAAAACCACAAAAGTACAAGCCGTCCTTGCCGAAATATTTTTGTTTGTCAACGCACACCTTCAAATCGTCAAACCGGGATTTGTCTACATCAATTATCTCCGCATAATCCCTGTAATAACCGATGGATGCAATGATCGAGTCGAAAGTTTCTTTTGTGCCATCAGTGAAATGGATGGTCTTGCCTTCAGTAAAATCGATGTCGTTAAATACTCTTATATGCCCTTCGCGTATGTGCTTGAGTGTGCCAATATCTAAAACCGGTATGGTCCCATCTTTTTGAATTTGTTGGAACGCGCCATGCGGCATTTTAAGCGTAATCGCATGAAGGGAGCATTGATTGCATCGGCTAGACGAGGAGGAAAGTGTGACAGTAACAAACTTAATTTCAGTATGGGTATGCCGAACAAATCGCGAGGCACAACATTGACGGGCGAACGAACGGACATCGAAGGTTTAGCTCCCTGTTCAAATAAATCAAACGCAATTTCACAAGCCGAGTTGCCAAAGCCAACAACCAATACCTCCTTGCCTTTGAAATCCTTGCCCGTCTTGTATTCGTAGCTATGTAAGATCTTCCCGGGAAAGGTTTCCATGCCTTTGAAAGAAATCGGTTTTGGTTTCCCAAATGGTCCCGTAGCGATGATCACATATTTCGATTTGTAAACGCCGTTGTTCGTTTCAATGATCCAACGATCACCTTGTTTTTTTATGGACGTGGCCTCTGTGTTAAGGAGGGGGTTAATGTTAAATGCTCTTTGGTAATCGACCAAATAATCAACCACCTGTTGTCGACTTGGATAACGCGCTACGCTGCGATCGAACTTTTTGTAAGGTAGATTTGACAGTCCTTTACTGGTATGCAAATGCAGGCGGTCGTAGTGCTTTCGCCATGGTGTGGCCACCTGCGATTCTTTTTCAATGATAAGGTATTCGATATTCCTTTTTTGTAACGTGCTTGCTGAGGCCAAACCGGCAATGCTGGCACCAACAATCAACGTGTTTGTTTCTTTCATCGCTGCAATAAATGGACGTTAGTTTTTTAGATGATACGCTTTTGGCTTTGTAAATGCGCGCAATCCAGCATGAGAAAGTGTGACGCCAAAGCCAGAATGTTTTCTTCCACTCCACGGCAAGGCGGCGCTTACACGATCGCAACAATTCCAATAACCAGTGCCAACGTTTATTTGACTAAGGATATGTTCTGCCTTTGCTTTATCTGTACTGTACACCGACGCCGTCAAACCGTATTCGGTATCCTTCATCAGCTCGATGGCCTGCTCATCGTTTTTTACTTTCATGATACCAATAAGAGGTCCAAACGATTCATCTTTCATCACGCTCATGTTGTGATTCACATCAACAAGGACCGTTGGCTCAAAAAAATACCCCATGCCTTTAATTTTTTTTCCGCCGGTCAGAATTTTTGCCCCTTTGGTAACAGCATCGGCTACCTGTTTTTCCAAAACACTCAATTGTTCTCTCCTGCTCAGCGGACCGATGTAAATTCCGTGTTCTGTAGGCGACCCGGTCTTCCATGATTTCACTTCTTTTACAATCTCATCTATATACTGATCATAGATTTTTTCATGTACATATATTCTTTCCACGGCACAACAGCTCTGACCATTGTTATAAAACGCTCCATCGGCTGTAGCGGCAGCCACTGATTTTACGTCTGCTATGTCATCGACAACATACAATGGATCCTTGCCGCCTAATTCACATTGGCACGGTACCATTTTCGAAGCGACTTTTTCATAAATGTATTTTCCTGTCTTGTAAGAGCCGGTGAAAAAGTAGCCATCAAATGGAAGCTCCAGTAACAAATCTCCGACATGTCCTGCACCAACGGCGACATGAAAAACATTGTCGGGCAATCCCGCCTCCCTTAAAAGTTTTTCGATTTGTAACCCCGTAAGCGTTGAATGCTCAGAAGGTTTATACATGACCGCATTTCCAGCCAACAGAGCTGACACAAATACGTTTATACCGACAAGGTAGGGATAGTTCCACGCAGAGATGTTACACACAACGCCGAGAGGTTCGTAAGAAATTTTTTCTTCTATCGCATTTTCGGTGGTCATGATCTCATCCTGCAAATATTTTTCTGCGTTATCAGTTAACCATTTTATCCTTGCCCTCGCACCATTTATTTCATTATGCGATTGCTGTAGAGGTTTGCCAACTTCCGAAGTGAGGACCCCAGCAAGCTGTTCGGTATTTTTTTCCAGTAGCTCCGAAAAGTTTTTTAGCGCTTCTACTCTCTCCTTCAGCGCTGTTTGATGCCAGTGGGGCTGTGCTCTCTGCATCAAAACGAATTTTTCTTGCAAGCTGTCCCCCGTATCTTCATTTAGGTGGGCTATTACTTCCTCGGTTGCAGGGTTGATTATGGAAAACGTTTTACGTGCAGATGCCCTTACTGCTGCCAGAAATTGCTCTTTTATGTTTTGCGAAAATGGGTTGCCTTCTTTGTCTTTCATTCGCTCAGGATGCCATTGAATGCAAAGCATGAATCCTTTGCCGGTCTTGTCTTTGAACTCAAGGCCTTCAATGATTTTTTCATCGTCATCATCATACGCGTTTGCCACAAGGTTTGCGCCAATCGCAGTGGGATCGATTGCCTGGTGATGAGCGCTGTTGACATGGCCCGAAGCAGAGCCGGCTATTTGGTGAAGTAAGCTTTTCTTCTCGGCTGCAATGGTGTGTTCTTTATCTGATTCTTCTTTTCTGTGTCGTGCATTCCCGTTGTCAAGGTCCTGGATCAGCTTGCCTCCTTCCAGCACATTTATGAGTTGCATTCCCCGGCATATTCCCAAAACAGGCAACTTATGTACTTGGGAATATCGGTAGATCCGTTCCTCAAATCGATCGCGATCCGGCTGAAACGCAGCGGGAATATTATCATACGCTGAACTCCCATCATAAAAAGATGGATGTACATCCACGCCACCGGTAAGAACAAATCCGTCGCATCGAGGAATGTCTTCAATATTGTTTTTTTGAAAATTGAGCTCTACAAGTTCCAGTTCATTTTGAAGATCGTCCTGGGTAAACCAATTCCAGTAGTTCTGGAACATCGTTTTTGTAAAGCTGATGCCAATTCTTTTTTTCATGGATCAGAGTGCTTTGCTGTACAAATTTCTGAAATCTTCGCGGCTCACCGGTTTTGGATTATTGGGATGCGCAAAATCAGCGATGGCAAGATCGGCAAGCGTTTCAACATGTTCCTGTTTTACGCCAATATCCCGAAGTTTATGAGGGATGTTAATCTTTGTATTCAGATCGAACAAATAATTTACAACTGCTTCACCGTTTTCATCTCTTAATTCCAGGGTCCGCGCAATTCGCCTGAACTTGTTTTCAAATCCTGAAGTATTAAATTGCATTCCATAAGGAATATTCACCGCATTGGCGAGGCCGTGATGCGTGTCCAACAATGATGATAAAGGATGTGCCAGCGAATGCACCACTCCCAAACCTTTTTGAAATGCAACCGCGCCCATCAGCGACGCGATCAACATTTTACTTCTTGATTCAAGGTTAGGTTTATTCACCGCCTTCTCCAAAGACGAATTGATCAATGAAATTCCTTCCAACGCAATTCCTTCGCACAAGGGATGAGACATTTTTGCCAGGTAAGCTTCCATATTGTGGGTTAGCGCATCCATTCCGGTTGCTGCGGTAATAGATGGCGGGAGTGCCATGGTCAGTAAAGGATCGGCAAAAACAATTTTGGCTAACAGCTTGGGTGAAAAAAGAATTCTCTTCTGATGGGTTTCATCATCGGCAATAATAGCGCTTCGTCCCACCTCGCTACCGGTGCCAGCGGTAGTCGGTATCGTAATAAAATGAGGGACTTCATTTGTTACGTAGACGTCTCCACCAATGAGATCATCGTACTTAAAGAGATCTTCCCTGTGATTAACGCGCAGCACAATCGCCCTTGCAACATCCAAAGCTGCTCCGCCGCCAATACCAATCACTGAATCCCTCTGCGTGTTGTCATAAACGTCGGTGCCTTTGTAGACGTCTGACTTCACTGGGTTTTTATGAATACCGGAAAAGACTCCCGGAGAAATATTTTTCTTTTTCAGAGCGTTGACGATATACTTAAAGAAATCAAGCTGAGCCACATTGGCATCAGTGACAACCAATGGCCGCGATAAATTATTTTTTACCAGGTAATCGGCCAATTCATTGCTCGATCCTGCGCCAAATCGAATCGTTGTTGGAAAATTATATTGGTAGATCTTGTCGAAAGTCATAGCGAGAAGTCAAAAGTAAAAAGTCAAAAGTAAAAGATCGCCTTTGTCAGAAGCTTTGCTTGAAAACTTTTTGCACTTTTAATTTTGACTTTTGAATTATCTTATATTATTTCAAAGTATCTTTTATACTCCCAATCCGTTACTGCCTTCAAATGTTGCCTCCATTCCCATTCTCGTGTTTGAGTAAAATGTTCAACAAATTTTTCTCCAAACAATTCCCTGGAAATCTTAGAAGTTTTCATCTGCCGTGTGGCTTCCATCAACGTGGATGGCAGAACTCCATTGGAAAAATCCTCGTAACCATTTCCCACCGTCGCCGGCTGTTTCAATTTCAATTTGTTTTTTATCCCGTATAAACCGGAGGCTAAGCAACCTGCCATGGCCAAATAAGGGTTTGCGTCTGATCCGATGACTCTTGTCTCTAGTCGACAGGACTTGCTGGTATTTGCCAACACCCGCAATGCGACCGTCCTGTTATCTATTCCCCAGGTAAGCGTCGTAGGCGCCCACGCACCTTCCACCAATCGCTTATAACTATTAACAGTAGGAGCAAACATTGGAAGCACGTGCGGGAGACAATACAATTGGCCAGCCACATAATTTTTGGCCAGCTCACTCATTTTTGACGGATCTCTTTCGTTGTAAAAAAGATTTTTCTTTGCCGCCTTATCCCACAAACTTTGATGAACGTGGCCGCCGCAACCCGGAAGGTTCTCATTGATCTTCGCCATGAAAGTGGCAATAATCCCATGTCGGTAAGCGATCTCTTTCACTCCTGTTTTAAAAAGAACTGCTCTGTCGGCAGCTTCTAAGATGTTTGCATACATGATTGCAGCTTCATATGTGCCCGGCCCCGTTTCCGTGTGAATTCCTTCCAGGGGCACATTGAAATCTCTTAACCAGTCAAACAGGTTCGTGAAGTAAGGATTTTCTGATGAACTGCGAAGAATTGAATAACCAAACATGCCCGGTGTGAGCGGAGTAAGGTTTTTGAACTGTTTATCATTCGCCGTCTGCGGTGTCTCCGCAAAATTGTACCACTCAAATTCCTGTGAAAAAAAAGGGGA
>VBAU01000228.1:0-2250 GCA_005883855.1 Bacteroidota bacterium | reverse complement strand
TCGGTTAGCTCACCCAGGAAAAATGGCACATCATTTTCCCACGGAATTTTTCTAAAAGTATTGATGTCGAGAATAGCGGGACAATCGGGATAACCAGTGTGCCAGCCCGTGTAGCGAACATTATCGTATACCACATCGCCAGCATCCCATCCAAAGATCACATTGCAAAAGCCTAGACCATTTTCTATGGCAGAGGAAAATTTCTCTGCAGAAATATATTTACCTCTCAATATACCATCAATATCACTGAATGCGACCTTCACCTTTCCCGAAGGATGATCATTCACGTATTGCAGTATTTCTTTCGTGGTCATCTGATGTTTAAAAATAAAAAGTACTAATAATTTGCATTCTTTATTGGAAAATTTTGACTATCCAATTCTGGTTCAAAGAAAAGTCCGAAGGACCGTAACAAAATCGTGGTGGGTGCAACTCAAGTGAGGAAATTGGCAAAAAAATGTCCGAAGGACTTTAATGTTCTAACCGCGAGCTTTTTCCTGCCAATAATTCGTCCGTCGAGCTGAGTTACCAACACTAAAATGAGAGCCCGTCGGGCTTCTCTTCCTCGATCTTGGTGTTTCCGGTAAATAGTTTAAAAGCGCCGTAGCAAATCCCCAGGATCAAAAGATAAATCACAGCGAGCTTAAGATTATAGACTGTCATTGCCACAAACGAAAAAACAGCAATGAACAATGCTATGATCGGAAACAGCGGGTACATCGGAACTTTGAAAGGCCTTTCCAACTTAGGCTCTTTCTTTCGAAGGCGCAACAATGCGATCATCGATACAATATATAATGTAAGGGCGCCAAAAACCGAGATAGTGATGATTTCCGCTGTTTTCCCGGTGAGCAAGGCAATGATGCCGACCGCCATGTTTACAAGCAATGCGTTAGAGGGCGTTTGAAAATGGGAATGAATATTACCTAAAAATGGTGGTGCAAATCTGACTCTTCCAAATTCAAAGGTTGATCTTCCCGCGGCAAGTATCAGTCCGTGAAAGGAAGCCACCAATCCAAAGAGGCCAATGGTGATGAGCAAATGATACATGACGTTGTGAGCACCGATGTGGCTCAACGCTAACGGTAACGGAGAATCCGACGTGCTGTCCCGTGCTTTATAGACTATCGCTTCCCATCCTGCCACACCAACTGAACTCAGGAAGACAAGTATGCACAAAACAACAAGCGTGACAATGGCGGACCCAAAGCCAAGCAACATGGTTCGCTGCGGATTGACCGCTTCTTCCGCAACATTGGCCACACCCTCGATGCCGAGGAAAAACCATATAGCAAATGGGGTAGCGGCCAATGCGCCCGCCATGCCGTAAGGGAACGCATTGTGCGCCAGATTTTTTAATTGAAAATGCGGAAATGTGATACCGCTAAATAGCAGCAACTCACCCACTGCAAAAATTGTTATCAGCAGCTCGAACACCGCTGCGGCCTTTACACCGTAAATATTTAGTGCAGTAAAAACTACGTAACTGAAAATGGCGATTGCGAGTATTGGTATCTGTGGGAAAAACAAATTGAAATATGCGCCGATGGCAAAGGCAATGGCTGGTGGCGCAAAAATGAATTCAATATTTTGTGCCATACCGGCGAGAAATCCCCAATTTTTTCCAAGAGCGCGGGCAGCATAATCAAAACCCCCACCGGCCTTTGGTATCGCACAAGCCAGCTCTGTATAGCTGAAGGTGAAAGTGACGTACATGATGATGATGAAAAATGTAGCAATCGCCAGGCCCCATGTCCCTCCTTCCTTAAGTCCAAGGTTCCATCCGAAATACATTCCCGAGATCACATAACCTACACCAAGCCCCCAAAGCATCAGGGGAGTGAGGGTTCGTTTTAATTCTTTTTTTGGAGGTGAAGACAAATGTGATTGTTTGATGGTTTAGCTGTTTGATTGTTGGCCCGACTGCATTACTACTATAAGCTTCCGTTGCGTCGCACTCTTATGCGTTCGGTATCTCTATTCAACTAGAAACGTTCGAAAGTAACATCAATGCTTTCGTTTTTATTTTGATCGGCTATCTGCAGTAGACTAGTTAATGCTTCAAGCTGCCAAGGAAAATTCATAGGATCTAGTCCCTCCATTCTCGATTTAATTAGTTGATATGTCAGCGTGTCGATCATTAAAAAGTTTCTCACGTTTATGAAAAACGCCTCTTTCGTTTCAACCTGTACGGGCCAATCGTTAATTGCTTCAAGTAATAAAGCGATTTTTTGACGATTGGTTTTCTCA
>VBAU01000227.1 GCA_005883855.1 Bacteroidota bacterium | reverse complement strand
GTGACACCGGCAGCGACTGTGTGGGTACTTCGAACAGGCAGGGAGCAATATCAGTAACTCAATTTGAACTGCTACCCAAACCTCCCAAAACGCGGACGGAATTTATGCCATGGCCCATATATCCGATGACTTTAAAAACATCCAGTTCACAAGAAGAAGGCGTAGATAGAAAATGGGCTGTTGCCACAAAGGAATTTGTCGGCGACGATAACGGCAACCTGAAGGCTTTGAAAGTAGTGGATCTTGAATGGAAGATCACAGAAGATGGCAAGCCTGCAAAATTTGTCGAGAAGCCCGATAGCGAAAGAGAAATTCCATGCGAATTGGCACTGTTAGCCATGGGCTTTATTCATCCGCAACACGATGGAATGCTAAACGAACTTGACGTTGAACTCGACGAACGAGGGAATGTGAAGGCAACAGAAAAATCCTATCAAACTAATATCTCCAAAATTTTTACGGCGGGTGATATGCGCCGCGGTCAAAGCCTTGTCGTTTGGGCAATCAACGAGGGCAGAGAGTGTGCACAGTCTGTAAATTCATTCCTCACCATCAAACACTAGCATCAAAGGAAGGATTAACACGATCGGGCCGACTCGTGCCGTATAAGATTCATTATATTTTTTATTAATTTATTCATTTTGGGAAGCTTTATCCACAAATTATCCAAATGCGCGAAATTATTTTAAAAACTAACGGATGTTGTACTCATAAAGTCGTAATTTCATTTACGAAATGTTAAATTATTTATTTTTATAATTTTTTAAGCGCCCATGTATGAATAAGGTAACCCCAAAACAAATTCTTCCATTTTTAGTCTTAGCAGCGATTGCGGTTCTCGCGTGTTTCGTAAAGCCTATTGCTGATTTTGCGGACACGGGCAAATACAATTCTGCAGATGTCGCGTGGATGATCGTCGCGACAGCACTTGTGTTTTTGATGACTCCTGGCCTGGCATTTTTTTATGGCGGTATGGTTCATAGGAAAAATGTGATTTCAACCATGATAAAAAGCATGGTTGCAGCAGGGATCGTTAGTGTGCTTTGGATCGTTGTTGGTTATAGTCTTTGTTTTGGCAACGATGTGGGCGGATTTATTGGCAACCCGATGACTCATCTATTTTTCAAAGGAGTAAACTCCGGTCAGCCTACGCTGCAGGGAGCATCGGCACCACTGAGCATACCATTAAGCTTATTTTCTCTGTTTCAATTGATGTTCGCGATTATCACGCCGGCATTGGTAGTAGGAGCAGTTGCCGAGCGTATTCGTTTTACATCGTTCATTCTATTTATAGTCCTGTTTAGCGTTTTGGTCTATGCACCTCTCGCACACTGGAGCTGGCATCCAATGGGATTTCTAGCAAAAATGGGCGCTCTTGATTTTGCCGGAGGTACAGTGGTTCATATCTCTGCCGGATGTGCAGCGCTGGCGGGAGTTCTGGTTCTTAAGCGCAGAAAGGTACATATTGAGCACAGAGAAATACCACCCGCGAATATTCCATATGTTTTAATTGGTACCGGGCTGCTTTGGTTTGGATGGTTTGGCTTTAATGCCGGTTCAGCAGGTGCTGCCAGTCCACTAGCTGTTTCCGCATTTGCGACAACCAATACCGCTGCTGCAGCTGCTGGTTTATCGTGGATGTTCTTTGATGTTATGCGCGGCAAGAAACCTTCTGTCATGGGCTTTTGCATAGGTGCAGTTGTTGGACTCGTCGCAATCACTCCGGCTGCCGGTTTTGTGGCAATACCACAGAGTATTTTTATTGGCGTGTTTGCTGCAATTGTGTCTAACCTGGCTGTTTATATCAAACAAAAATCAACAAAGCTCGACGATACCCTTGATGTCTTTCCCTGTCACGGAATAGGTGGAATGGTGGGAATGTTGATGACTGGAATCTTCGCTACCAAAGCCGTGAATTCCGCCGGCAATGATGGTCTCTTTTATGGAAACGCAGCATTCTTCTTTACACAGGTGAAGGCTATGGCTATTGCCGTTGGTTACAGTTTTGGAGTTTCATACCTAATTTTCAAATTTATCAATCTCGTTTTACCTATGCGTGTGAGCTCCGAAGATGAAGAGATTGGCCTTGATGCCTCACAGCATAATGAAAAATATTTACAAGGAACGTTGTTGATCCACAATAATGGCAAAATGG
Source organism: Bacteroidota bacterium (assembly GCA_005883855.1). Classification (GTDB taxonomy): domain Bacteria; phylum Bacteroidota; class Bacteroidia; order Chitinophagales; family Chitinophagaceae; genus VBAU01. The sequence continues at coordinate 2,457 of VBAU01000227.1, read as the reverse complement.
AAGAAAAACTTGCCGATGAAGCAAAATAAAGCCGTGTGAAAAAGAAATAGGAAACCCAATTAAAAAGGTACAGCATAATAAAAGTTGCGCTAACAACTAGATGCTGTACCCCTTAACAATTAAAAATCAACTGCGATGTTACGAAAATTTCTGATTTCCTTTTCAGCTTTTGCCTCTTTTATTTATTCAAACGCACAAGATTCCACATCAAAAGGAAATCTTACTATTTCCGGGTCGTTGGACGCGTACTATCGCTACAACTTTCACAACGCCAAGGATTCGGCCCACACGAACAATTACACCAGCTTCACCAACTCACAAAACTCGTTTGAGCTTGGGATGGCTTCCATTAAAGGCGACTACAGTATCGGGAAAGTTGATGGAGTACTTGACCTCGGCTTCGGAAAAAGGGCTGAGGAGTTCTCCTACAACGACAGCAAGACCATGGCGGCTATCAAGCAAGCTTACGTTTCTTTTGCTCCCTCGGATAAGGTAAAGTTTACCATGGGTAAATGGGCCACGCATGTGGGCTATGAGTTACTTGACGCTTATCTCAACCGGAATTACAGCATGGACTACATGTTTTCGTACGGTCCATTCTTTCATACCGGGTTAAAGATGGATGTTACCGCAACTAAGAATATCGCATTTATGGTTGGGGTTGCAAATCCCACCGACAACACCAGCGCGAGTTTTGCCAAGAAGAATTTTCTTGGCCAGGTTCATCTTACTTCTTCCAGTGGTAAGATAAACGGCTACGTCAATTATGTAGGCGGGAAGGACATGTCAGACGCAACCGTAAATCAGTTTGATGCGGTGGTAACTGCAACAGTTTCCAGTAAATTTAATGTCGGTTACAACGGAACAGTAAAATCTGTTAAGGCCGACGGTAAGAGTGACGGCGATTCCTGGTGGGGATCTGCTCTCTACCTCAATTATGATCCCGTTTCAATGTTTGGCCTGACTCTTAGAGGTGAGTATTTCGATGATGAAAAAGGTGTAGCCGGATTTTACAACAAGATCTTCGATGTTACGTTGTCCGGCAATATACGCATCAACAACCTGACAATAATTCCCGAATTCAGGCTAGACTCCGGAGAAGAACCTATGTTCTATAAAAACTCTGGCGAGCTGGTTAAGAGTACAGGCACATTCCTTTTAGCAGCTACCTACCACTTCTAAGCTGTTGAGAATTGAAATTTTTTTTGATTGAATCAAAAACATTCAATTATGAAATCAAACGCTCATTCTATAAATAAGTTTAAACATTCTATTTCGATACCTGCTGTTCTTTCAATCTCTGCACTAGTATTGTTCATTTTCCTTCCAGCTATTTCATTTGGACAAGATCCTTCAGGTGCAGCCACAGGCAATATAAATGATGTAAGCGCAGCCACAGCAGGCAAGCCAACATTAGCAGAGATCGGTGCGCAAGCGGGGCATAATAAAATTGCGATCAACCTGATGTGGACCTTAATTACCGGTTTTCTTGTGATGTTCATGCAGGCGGGTTTTGCCTTAGTTGAAACAGGTTTTACGCAACGGAAAAACGTAGCGCATACAATGGCCATGAATTTTCTGATTTACGTTATTGGATTGCTAGGGTTTTGGATTTGCGGTTTTGCCTTGATGTTTGGTGGGTCTCCTAATATTGCCACATTAGGAGGCTCGGCAGGCGTAGCCGGTCATGAACTTACAATTCATTTGTTCGGTCATGACTTTGGGCTGGCGGGTAGTGCAGGATATTTTCTCAATAGCAAGGTTTATGATGTAGGGATATTTGCTTTGTTCCTGTTCCAAATGGTTTTTATGGATACCACTGCCACGATTCCTACAGGGGCTATGGCTGAAAGGTGGAAGTTCAAATCGTTTGTAGTCTTTGGATTTTTCATCTCGATGTTTGTCTACCCACTTTTTGGAAATTGGGTTTGGGGTGGAGGCTGGCTTTCGCAATTGGGAACAATGTTTCATTTGGGCCACGGTCACGTAGACTTTGCAGGCTCGTCCGTTGTCCATATGGTTGGCGGTGTCGCCGCCTTAGCAGGCGCTATGGTAATCGGCCCTCGAATTGGTAAATATGGCAAAGACGGAAGCGTAAATACGATACCGGCGCATAATATACCAATGGCTTTGCTTGGCTGTTTCATATTGGCTTTTGGCTGGTTTGGATTTAATCCCGGGTCAACGCTAGCAGGTTCGGATCTCCGGATTTCAGTTATAGCAGTAAACACGATGCTAGCCAGTGCAAGCGGAGCAGTGATTGCGGCTTTCTATATGAAGTTAAGAACCGACAAATGGGATCCCGGAATGATGGCAAACGGCATGCTTGCGGGCCTTGTTGCTATTACAGCACCATGTGCATTTGTAACTGCCACCTCTGCTGTTACTATTGGTGCGATATCGGGCCTGTTAGTCATTTGGGCATATTTCTTCATTGATAGAAAATTAAAGATCGAT
>VBAU01000226.1 GCA_005883855.1 Bacteroidota bacterium | reverse complement strand
GTTAACTGCAACTGGACATCCAACATGTCATGGTTTTATTTGAGAAATGGCAAAAGAAATTGGATTGCAAACCAGAGAGGGAACTGCTACACCTGTCAATGCAGAATTGGGCCTTAACCGCGGCGAAAATACAGTCTCAACCGAAATAGGAAATCCCTAACCCACCACCTCCACCACACCTCAGACCTCGTTCTAAACGATGTCCTTCTATCCCAATCCTACACTTCATAGAGTTGCAATTAAAAGTGGGGAACCACCTTACTAGTCACTAAACCTCATGAATAAAATAAAAACATCCAGCATTTGTGCACTGAGAAGCGAGCAATCTGAAGCTGAAGGCTCAAGTCGTTAGGAACGGAAATGAAAATACAGTCTCTAATATGAGACTGTCTTTTTACACATGAGACTGTATTTTTGCCAGAGATCAGCGCGCTGATATCAGCCAATTTTCCCAGCTTGAAAGGGGATCAGCGGGCTGATATTTGGGGAAAATACAGTCCCTATATAAAAAGTAGGTCGTCTGGAACGACATGAGTACATAACACTCTTCAGAGGACACTTAGAGAACCAATTTTTTCGATCAAAATAAAGGATGAATAGTACTCAGCAGCGCCCTAAAAGGAACCATAATAGGAGCTGTGAATTGCTATGAATTATGTGGCTGGTGAGGAAGAAGAATGGTAAATCGTTGGGAACGACATCAAATAGTTACAGATATTAACCACACAAATTTTGAGAGAATTGTGGGGACTGAAGAAGGGACCAAAGGTGACATGAACTGAGACTCATAAATTTACATTATTCTTCATTGTCAGTATCTTGATCATCTTTATCCCAATAAACATCAGTAATCCCTTTCAAAAGTCGGTAACGCCGAGCAACATCTGGGGCCTTCTTCAACATGTACTGCTTTCCACGCTTTTTATAAGTAAAAAGAGCCTCAAACTCATTGCTATACTCCTCCTTAGCCAGTGCTGCATCGGTCTCATCCCTTTCCTTTCTCAGATCTCTTAATATATTACAAATGGAAGTGAAATTTATCCTCCTACCTGGAGAAGCGGTCGTTGGCAACGACATGGCTTCCCAGAACTGTTCTGGACTTGAGAAGCTTTTGTAACCACCAACAATGAACTTGAACTTCCCCCATTGATCCTTAATGCGATCCCAAACACGGGGGCGAGTCCAGCTATATACCCTTTTCCATAGACACAGAGGAATACCAACTCCTTCAATCGTTACAAACGAGCTGGAGGTCCAGTCCTTCACCAACTGTTCTAGTGCCTCCCTTGTTTTATAGGACAATGTTGGTGGGTCAGGTAGGGTCTCTGCAGTATAACAGAGAGTAACACCATCTACTGTGATCGCTTTCTTTTTGGCTGTTGATATAGAACGACTATCACTGTTATCATCAGGGGCAATTGTCGTAAATCTCGAAGGGGATCGGGAGAAGATAGAGGTAGCAATAGACATAGCTTCTGAATGTAATAGATCGATAGGTTTTCCATTGGATTCAAGGGCGATAATATGACGTGAAGTTGTATAGATATTGTAATTGAGGTCCAGTGTCCTTGAGCAAGAAGGAGTGATAGGTGTTGAGACGTTAGGAACGGTTTCAGTTTCAAGGGAAGTAGACATTGAAGGAGGACTAGGCATGTGGCCAAGGGGAATATAGTTATTTGCAGCATAAGCATCAGCCTAAAGTGTTAATGACGCACTAGGAAGTATGTACCCATCTTAACAACCTAATCTTCTCTTCTTGTGTCCTCACATCCTTGAATCCAGACTCAGAATAAATGCCGGTGGGAACGACAATACTTAAAGAGGATTTATCTGTATGAGAACGAAGTGTTTCCAATCTTTTACGCGACTTAGACGATTTCTTATTGAGCTGGCTGGTCCTTTGACGCTTTGAGGGTGATCCATCCATGGTGATGAGTTCTATTGATGTTTAGTGAAATGGCAGTCGTTGGAAACGTGATGGGCATAATTTTTATTTTAATTACAGCCAGCCAATTTAGCCTCCACTCCACTGTGACATCAAGTGTTCAACATTCATTAGAAGACATGGTCCTTTCAAACACTGTTATTGAGGAGGCAATAGATGCTGCAAAAGAAGGCATCCAAAATTCTGAGTTTGAGGAGATGCAATTACAGGAAGAAGTGGAAGACAGTAAGCTGGATTTCCTGCTCGTTTCAAACGAAGTGAAACAGGCCACCCAAGAAGCTATCTCCATTCGTACTATTAATCAATACCAGAGGTATCAATTACATCCCCTTTTCTGAAAAGCTTCTAGTGGAAACCTTAAGACCTAGGCTAATCATATTGTTTCTAGTTTGTGGGAAAAATTTAAAACTTTTGTGAAAGAGAACGTTGGCAACGACATCGCAAATTCTCTAGATGATCCTTTCAAGGATACTCCAGATTATATTTGTGCTTGGATATTTGCTGAATGTGATACAGCAGAGCGAGTTGGAAAGGCTAAAATGGCTTATAAAGGGAAAACTTACTCTCATGCCTTGAAGATGAGGGCTGCAATTAGTTTTCATTATAATGGCCTTGGAAAAGGTGCTACAAGTTGGCATATGGGGAGATTTGGAGATTGGGAAGGAAATCCATCCCTTTCTAATGCAGTGTCACGATATATGATAAGTCTCCAAAAGCGAAAGGTAATTTCCTGGAAATTCAATAATATCGTTCCGAACGATTTATAAGATTCAAAGCTGACAATTGCTGTAGGTTAGAGCAGGAGAGATTGCTCAAAGTGCCAGGTCAATTGATTCAAATACTCTAAAAAAGCTCTATGATTACAACTTTCAATACCCCATATATCGCTTGGGAGAAGCACCAATCATTTCAAATGACGAGGATCATTGGGGTGGTGGAAGACTCAGAAGGATGCTTCAATGCATTTATGCAATTGCTTTTTTATGCCTTTTACGGTTTGATGAAGCACTCAAGATACAAGCGCATCATTTAGAGGTGATAAACGAAAAGACTGGTGAGATGAAGCTTACTTTACCATTCCGAAAGACTCACAAATTTGGAGGTACATACTCAAGATATGTAGACGTTTCTAACGACTTTTAGAGATCCAGCCATTTCATTTTTTCCATGATATGACTGACCGCCATCTAGATGTGAGTCATCTCATTCTATCTTGGACAAAAGAATCTCGCATTATAGGTGGATATATCTTTCGTCGAATCAGTGCAGATGACAGGGTATCAACTGAAGATAAACCATTAGTAAGTAGTAGTCGTTGCCAACGACATCAAATTGAACTTGCTAATAGCAGAGTCAAGAAATGTTCTCAGAGTATTTTCGCAACAACCTCTTAGATATCTCAGTAGATCCAACTCCCTATGGTACACATTCATTCAGGAGAGGCGGTTGTCAATACCTTTCTTCAGAAAGGCGGTGGGGTATTCGAAAATTATGTGACTGGGGAGGATGGAGTATGGATTTTGATAATCTCACAATTGTTCGCTATCTCATGAGTTGGAATGATGACCCAACGAACAAACGGGAGGATTTCTTGAATCCAAAGATTAAATTGGGGATTTTATGCAATTCTTGTGGAAGGAAATGCTCTTGTGGTAGTTAATCATTTTCAATGAGCGATTGATCATTTCAAACGATATATGGAATTTGTTAGATGATGTAACAAGGAGTGAATCTCTTTTGGACTATTTTAGAGAGTTATAATAAAATGCTATCTGTCTATTACTACATTGGCTAGTGCTTTGCAATAATAACAGGCATTTAAAGCCTTTTATAAGCCTAGCATAGTAGCATGTCAGAGATTCTTAACTAGATCGTTCATAACGACATGTTCCCATTGACTAAATTAAAGCTTATTATAGGCAGCTAAGAGACCAGCCTTCATTTCCATAGGATCCAACAACCAAGATGTATTGTACCCAAACAAGGAGGCCATAATATGATCTAGTTTAAACCACTCCTCTTTTGACAAAGTCCTCAAACTTGGATCCTCGTTTCGAACGTCCAAAATTCCTCTGTCCATCAATAGAAGCTCAGTCACTCCTTTTTCTTGAGAACATCCACAGATCATCTTCCAGCCGGGCTCAGGATTACTATCCATCATAGCCTTCTTGATAAACTTGCAATGGCTACACTTGTGCTCCCCAGCTTTATTACCTTTAGTGATTTGCATTCGTTCCAAAACCTCAACAAATTGAGGCCTCTGTTCAAGTGGAAGCTGCTCAGAAGCGGAAGGATTGGGAGGTGGCATGGAGGCAGGTATAGTCGTATTTGTAGTGGTATTCATGGAGGAGGGAAGGGTAGAAGGAATAGCTGTAGGAGTAAGGCCATTTGGTTGATCGTTTGGAACGAGTTGATTTTGTTCTTCATAAAATCAGACAATTCATAAAGAGAGGAATGAAATAACCAGTACTTTGCAGAATAGAGAGGGTACCACTGACGTTGGATATTACACTGGAGGTGCTAACAGCAGGATGAACAGTGGATTTCGTACTGACATCTTGTGAAGGCTGGGAGGAGGTTAACAGGGTTGAGGCCGCTTTTTTGGCTTTTTTGGAGGGCCTCACAAGCGTGGTGGCTGATTCAGGGATTTCAGGACTCTTCCTTTTGGATATAGGCTGATTTCTAGTCATTGGAATAAGTGGTAAGAGTGAATACTGTGTAAACAATGTGTTGTTGTTGGGAACGTTGTGTGAATCAAAACAAAAAATAGCTGTGGTCCAGTTTAGAATTTAAATCGCCAGTCTCAACCAAGAGACTGTATTTTCCGCGGTAGAATTATTAGTATTAAAATCTCGGTTTTTAACAAGTGACGGTCATACAACGTAGAAAAGATAATTAACGTATGCGCACAAATTTTTCATAGTTTGCTTGGAGAATA